>JAGHCL010000125.1 GCA_021160485.1 Candidatus Desulfofervidaceae bacterium | reverse complement strand
TATCAAGCCGATTAAACAATTACTAGACAGTTATCGCCGTGGACGTGTGTTAAGAGAGGGTGCCCTGATGGCTATTGTAGGCAAGCCCAATGTGGGTAAGTCCTCTTTGTTAAACCGCCTTCTGCGAGAAGAAAGGGCAATTGTAACTCCTATACCTGGGACGACCCGTGACGTAATTGAGGAGGTGTTAAACATAAAGGGTATTCCTGTAAAAATAGCTGATACAGCCGGATTGCGAAAAACAACGGATACTATTGAAGCTATAGGGGTAGAACGGGCCAGACAAAAGATAGCAGAGGCAGATATTGCATTATGGGTTGTAGATGCAAGTCGTCCTCTGGATGAAGAGGATATGGAAATCTATCAAGAGATTAAAGAAAAAAACACCATTCTGGTGTTAAATAAATGTGATTTGCCATTAAAAATTGAAGAGAAGGTTTTATCTGATAAATTTAAAAATTTACCTCAGGTGCATATTTCTGCTCTTTACGGAGAGGGGATAGAAAAGCTGGAAACGCTTATTTCTGACTGTCTTCTTGGAAAGGAGGCTACAGAAGGTGTGTCATTTGTGCCTGCCCTGCGTCATAAACAGGCCTTGGAAAAGGCCTATCAGGCTGTAAATCGTGTAAAGGAAGCCATTTCCAACCAGCTTCCACCTGTATTTATTAGTGTGGATGTCCAGGAAACCCTTGATGCCTTGGGGGAGATTGTGGGAGAGACTACACCCGAAGATGTGCTGGACTATATATTTAATCAATTTTGTATCGGAAAGTGAGGTTTTTAAGTATGGATCCCGAAGCTAAAGAAATTCTGGAAAACGGTAGCCGTATCTTGGGGATAAAATTAAGCCAAAATCAAGTGTATCAATTTCAATTTTACCTTTTACGGTTAAAAAAATGGAATAGGCGAATAAACTTGACTGGTCTTAAAACTGATAAAGATATTGTAATCAAGCATTTTTTAGACTCACTAGCCCTTTTCTCTTTTTTAAAACCATATTGGCGAGTTTTAGACATTGGAAGTGGGGCTGGTTTTCCAGGAATACCTTTAAAAATTGTCCTTCCTTCCTTGCAACTTACATTGGTAGAAGCAAGACAGAAAAGGGTAGCTTTTTTGAAGGAAATTAAACGTCTTTTACATTTAAATGGGATGGAAATCTTGCAAATTCATCTTGGCCCGAAGACACCTGCTTTACAGTGTGTTTTTGATGCAGTTATAGGGAGAGCGGTTGCGCCTTTACCTGAATATGTTGCCTTGGCTCAGAATTATATTAAAGAAGATGGGTTAATCCTTGTGATGAGAGGAAGTAAGGACAGAGAGGAGGAACTAAAGGAAGTTTGCCGAAAATATTCCCTTTATACACAAACAAAAAAGGGATTTATGCTCCCCTTTAGCCAGATTAAAAGAGAAGTAGTGGCATTAAAAAAATTAAGCAATAGTTAAAATTTCTTCCTTTTTAGCAATAATTTTAAGCGTTATTTCTTCCATATCAGCGTCATTTAAGCCTATGTGTTGAAGAACGGCTGGATCGGTTGACTGTGTGTGATAATTGCCTAAAGGACAAATAAAATTAGCTAAATTATTAGCCATATAAGCGATAAAGGCAATCATTACTTCCTTACTGGCCTCGGTCGGTGAATGATGATAGGCAATGGCCTCTTTGATAGGTAAGGTCAACTGCCAATTTTCAGCCATTATACCCCCGAGCTCAGCATGGTCATAGCCAAACAGTTCCTTTTCAATCTGTGTTAACTCTTTACCTTTTGCTAATTCGGCTTCTACTTTCTGAGTTACATCCTTCACGTATTGATCTAGAATAATCTTTCCTATATCATGGAGCAGTCCACCAATATATGCCAACTCTTTATCTTTATATTGAAGTTTTTCGGCAATAATCTCGGCTGAAACAGCCGTTACTAAAGAATGTTCCCACAAGGTATTGGCATTTTCTTGAGTAGGGTAACCCTCTAAGTTCCTTTTTAACAAAGTTCCTGCCCGGGCGGTGAAAATTATTTTTTTAATGGTTTTTCTCCCCAACAGGGCCACGGCATGTTTTACATTAGCTACTCTTTGTCTCAAGGCAAAATAGGCTGAATTAACTATTCGCAACACATCAGCAGTAAGAGCAGGATCGAGTAGAATGGCATCTTTTATATCCTCTGCAGAACTTTCAGGGTTATCCAGAGCCTGAATGACTTTAGCCGTTGCCCCACTGATAGGTTTTAAAAATTTAATTCGTTTTAAGATTTCTTCTATTTGGAGTTTTTTCTCCATCACTCAACTCCTTTACCCTTTGATCCAACATTTCTTTTAGTTGGATATCTTCAGGCACAAAGCCAAAAACCTTTTGCCAGACTTCGGGTCTTTCCATGCATAAATAAACCAAGACATCCGGAGCATATTCTTTGATCCATTTAAGCATCTTTTTATAAATATGAATACGGAGAGGTTTGAAGTAACGCCGCTTTGCATCCAGGGCAGGGATAAATTCACCGTAAATAATTTTACTTTGCGGGAAACGACGCTGGATAACTGATTTTAAAGAGGGCATAAAACGAAATGTGCCCAAACTGATCCAGGCAATATTTTCAGGTCGAATATGTTGAAAGAGTAGTGCAATTGTCTTTTGATATTCCGTTTCCCAGCCAGGGAAGTAAATAATGGGATCAAAGTGAAATCCTAAAAGATAACCCCAATCCTGACACTTGCGGGCAGCGACAAGACGCTCTTTAAGGCCGGGAGCTTCAGATTCTTCTTGCGCGGTTATTTCAGGGGCATTTAATGACCAGGAAACGACTGTATGTCTATTGTGGGCTAAGCCCTTCAGGTTGTCTATAACAGTGCTTTTTGTCTTCAGTTCCAGGATGAGATTTTTACGCTTACCAAAATATGGTACCAAATAAGTGCTTAAATGGGTGATGTGGTCTAAAAAAAGACTATCTGTCAATTCTCCTGTGCCAATGCGGTAAAAATCTGTTAAGCTGTCTAATTCAGCAAAGAGTTTATCTAAATTAGTGTATACTTGAATAAAAGGTTGATTTAAATAACTTTGGAGAATGCAATAAGTGCAGTTAAAGATGCAATTGGTGCCAACTTCTAAAATACGGTATTCACAGCTCAGATAGAAGTTTTTATTTGTACAGGGACAAGGACGGAAAAAACGCCCTTTATTCTGGGTAAGGTATAAAATGTGGTAGTCATAAACAGAGCCTTGAATATGTTTGGAGTCTACTACCTCCTGCGGGATGTTTTTTAATCGTGCCAGGATTTCTTGCGTATAGTCTGATTCTAAAACAGTTCTATCTATCAGTACTTTCTGAGGGAAATAAAGTTTCAAACCAGTCTTCATTAATTAGCTCCTGCCAGCCTTTACTCCGAGATATCTCTAATAATTGTTCCAATTTATTGGTAGCATCTTTAGTATTTTTAAAGTTAAATGT
>JAGHCL010000019.1 GCA_021160485.1 Candidatus Desulfofervidaceae bacterium | reverse complement strand
TCATTAAAGCTTCCCTTTCTAAAAAGTGCATGTTAAATATATAAAAAAGAGGGCCTTGTCAAGTTAAAGCCCTCGTTGCACAGCATATCATATTTGATGAGAAAGTAAAGTGTCAATTTATCCAAAAGAAAAGTTTTCAGAGCTATTAAATCATATTCCAGAGGGAGTAAAAGAGAGGGTATTTTGTTTTTTGGGAAATATCTATCTTTGTGAACAAGCAGCAAGGGAAGTCATTGCTAAATTGCAGCAAAAAGAGGGTGTGGCACTTGAAAGCATAGATGGAGAAACGCTTGATCGTGACTTTTTTTTAGAAAAATTAAGTGTTGGCTCCTTGTTTGGGGGGAAAAAGCTTATTTGGATAAAAAACTTAATAAATTTATCACAGATTGAACCTAAAATACTTAGAGACCAGCCACACTATTTAGTCATAACCGCACCAGAAACTAAAAATTTGCCCACATCTCTGCAAACTCTGGCTATTATTGTAGATTTTTCTATCAAAGCTAATGAACAGAGAATGTGGCAAGAACAACTGCTGAGCACTTTTCTGAGAAAAACGGATAAAAAAATCACTCCACGAGCAAAGAGATGTCTCATGGACTATATAGGATTTAATTTGTTTGTGTTAAAGAATTATTTAGAGATGTTAGTGAATTATGTGGGTGAAGAGGAAATTATAGATGAAAAGGCGGTAAAGACTCTAGTGAGTCCGATAAAAGAAGAAGCACTTTTTGAACTGACAGAAAAGCTTGTCGACACCTCCCCAAACAAAATCTTGAAGTTTTTAGATAACCTTTTAGCTCAAGGAATCCATCCTTTAGCAATATTAAGTATCTTGGCAAGAGAAATTCGTTGCTTATTGGAAGTAAAAGGATTGGAACAGAAGGGCAAAATTAATTTTACTCCGAGTTATTCTTATCAACACTTCCTCAAAACAGTTTATCCTGAATTAAAGAGGGAAAAGCTAATCCATCTCGGGTCTTTACATTCCTATTCCCTTTATTTTATTTTTAAGAGGGCCTGTTTTTATAATATTGAAACGTTAAAACAACTTCACCAAAAACTTATAGATGTAGAAACCAAAGTGAAAAGAACGCAAAAAAACGCTGCATATCAGCTAGAAGAATTTATCCTTTTTTGGTATAAACTAGTTGTTGGAGGAAGAAATGGTAAATACTGAAAGACTGAAAAATACCTTTTTAGAGCTAGTGCGGTTGAGTAGTCCTTCCCGTCAGGAAGGATTAGTAGCCACTTATGTAAAAGAACGGCTGAACAACCTGGGAATAAGCTGGATAGAAGATAAGGCAGGAGAAAAACTGGGGGCAACGGCAGGTAATATTATTGCTTGGGTAGAAGGAACCTCAGATACTCCTCCAATTATGCTTAATGCCCATCTAGATACAGTGCAAAAACCAGAAGATGAAATTGAAACCATAGAAGAAAACGGTATCCTGAAAAGTAAAGGACAAACCATTTTAGGAGCAGATGATAAGTCTGGTGTGGCCGTGATTTTGGAAGTGCTGGAGGTGTTAAAAGAACAAGGGCTAAAGCATCCCTCCCTTCAGCCTGTTTTTACCATTTGCGAAGAAATAGGATTATTAGGTGCTAAAAACCTAGATTATTCTTTAATCAAGGCCAAATGGGGACTAGTACTGGATGGGGGGAATCCTTGTGAAATCATTCATCGTGCTCCTACCGCCAATCGTTTTCGGATTGAGGTAATTGGTAAAGAGGCCCATGCAGGTGTCCATCCTGAGCAGGGCATTAACGCTATCTGGCTGGCAGCAAAGGCTACTGCCAGGCTGGATTGGGGAAGGATTGATGAAGAGACAACTTGTAACGTAGGGTTAATTCAAGGAGGATTGGCTACAAATATTGTTCCTCCTCAGGTAGTCTTAGAAGGTGAAGTGAGGAGCCATAAAAAAGATAAATTGGAAGCTCAAACCCAGAAAATCGTTAGTGTCTTTAAAGAAATCATTGCCCAAACACCTGAAAAAGGAGGATTACCCCAGCTGAATCTTGATATAAAAGAAGATTATCCCTTGATGTATGTAGCTGAAAATCATTTTTTAATTAAACTCCTGCAACAAACGGGAGAAAAACTGGGTATGGACATGCGCCTTAAAGTTAGCGGTGGCGGCAGTGATGCCAATATTTTTAATCAGGCTGGGATTGTTAGTATTATCATAGGCACAGGGATGAAAAATGTTCATACCTGTGAAGAATATATTGCTTTGCAGGATATGGTGCAATCTGTTAATCTATTATTGAATGCTATCATTCAATAATTGAGGGAAAAATTGAAACTAGAGTTAATTCTTTTAGGCCTTTTAAAAGATAAAGCCAAACATGGATATGAATTAAAAAGGCTTATTGAGGAAGAAATAAAACCTTTAACCAATGTTACACTTACTTCCATTTATTACACCCTAGAAAAATTAGCTCAAAAAGGGTATTTAACTTTTCAAAGAGAACAAGAAGGACACCGACCTGCAAGGCGCGTTTATTCCCTTACTCCCAAAGGAGAAAAACATCTTAATAAATTGCTTATACGCAACTTTTTACTTTTAGAAAGGCCCTTTTTTAATTTAGATTTGGTTCTTTATTT
>JAGHCL010000211.1 GCA_021160485.1 Candidatus Desulfofervidaceae bacterium | reverse complement strand
GATTAAGGGTTGCAGCCAAAAAATGACCGCAGCCCTCATGATAATTCTACTTAAAACCGTGCCTGTCAAGGAGTGCTCGCTCGCCGGCATTCCGCCGCTTGCTGCGCTCCTCCTTGACAGAAAGACAGCCCTAGATAATTGCTTAAAGAAAAACATCTTTTTCTTTTTTCAGCTTCCTCTTTAATTATTTTTATAGGGGTAAGCTTAATACTCAGTGGAAGCTTAAATATTTTTTTCATTTGATTAAAAATCCCTTTTGTAGGAGCCTTACTTTTATACTTTCTATAAAGACATCTTCTAGTGTGGGGGTAACTTCCTTCATTTCAAACGAGACTGCCTGAGGAGAAAGTGCTGTGTAGATTGCCTTTTTTATATTTTCTAAATCTTCTCCTATAATACGTAATGAATTACCCTTTAAAAATATATGTCTTATTCCAGCTATACCTTCAAGCCGTTCTTTTAACAAACGAGATATAGGAGAGGTGATTTCCAGCACCCGCCCAACAAGCGGTTTTTTTAATTCTCTAAGCGAGTCTACCTTTTGTAATTTGCCTTGATACATCAGGCCCACCCTTTGGGCCCTTTCGGCTTCATCCAGATAGGAAGTAGCGACGACGATGGTCATTCCTGCTTTTTGTAATTGGACAAGAATCTGCCAGAAGTCATCCCGCGAAACCGGATCTACGCCGGTAGTGGGTTCATCTAAAATCAGTATTTCTGGGGAATGAATGAGGGCACAGATTAAACCCAATTTCTGCCGCATGCCTCCTGAAAGGTTTCCTGCCCTTCTGCGGGTAAAGGCGACGAGGCCGGTAATGGTGAGCAATTCATCCAAGCGTTTTTTACCTTCATCTTTAGGCACTTCATAAAGATCTGCATAAAAAGAGATGTTTTCCATAACAGTCAGGTCATGATATAATCCCAATTCTTGAGGCATATAGCCTAAAACACTTTGTACCTCTTTAAATTGAGTGCGGGTGCTATATTCCTTAATCTTTATTTCTCCCCTATCAGGCAGCATCACTCCACTTAAAAGCCTAAGCGTCGTCGTCTTTCCAGCACCATCTGGTCCTACAAGGGCAAACAGTTCTCCTGTATAAATCTCTAGGGAGAGGTCATTTATTGCCAATAAGTCGCCAAAAGTCTTAGTTACCTGGGTGGCCTGAATTACTGTCGTCATTTTATCATCAAATGAGCCTCAGCCGGCATTCCTGGCTTAAGCTCATGAGCTGGATTTTCTACCGCAATCTTGACCTTATAAACCAAAGTAACGCGTTCTTTATGGGTTTCCACGCTTTTAGGTGTAAATTCAGCCCTGGCTGCAATAAAAATAACTTTACCGTTATATCTTTTGTCCGGATATGTATCGGTAGTAACAACTGCCTTTTGACCATATTTTATCCGTCCAAGGTCGGTCTCATTCACATAGGCCTTAAGCCAGACATGATCCAAATCTCCCAGGGTAAAAACAGGAGTGCCAGTTACGACATATTCTCCTTTTTCAGCCATCTTTACCAATACAATTCCATTTACAGGAGCAAATAGCTTGGTGTAAGATAGATTAGTGCGGGCCAGGTTTAAGGCTGCTTCTGCCTCGGCCACAGCGGCCCTGGTACTGGCAATGTCTTCTTTTCGATAGCCTTTATGCAGGAGTTGATACCGGGCCTTGGTTTCTTCATATGTCCATTTGGCCTGTTTATAGGCAGTGGCCACCGCATCAAAGCGTTCTTGTGAAATGGTGTGGGCCTTAAATAGTCTTTGGTAACGCTCAAAGTCACGCTGGGCCTTCTCAAGCCGCACTCGGGCTCCTTCCATGGCTGCCTTGGCTGCCTCTATTTCTTCGGGTTGATAGCCAGCTAAAAGCTTGGCTAGATTGGCCCTCGCTTTTTTCAAGCTGGCCTCATAGAGGGCAATCTTGTTCTTCAAATCCTTTGCCTCCAGTTCAACTAGAAGTTGCCCTTTTTTTACCACATCCCCTTCATCTACATATAGCCTGCTTATCTTACCACTAATCTTAAAGGCCACATCTGTTTCAGTGGTTTCGATGTGTCCGGAAAGCAAAAGTTCATTTGGTGCGTTTTTGGTGGTAGTTTTCCAGAGATAAATACCTCCAGTTAACCCAAGCAGTAACAAAAGGACTAATAATTTCTTTTTCATCAGTCTAACCTCTTTCTAAATTTGACCACACTCAGTCCCAAGGTAATCACCCCCAAAATACACAGGCCAAGAAACTGGGGATACAGGGCGTAAAAATCGGCTCCCTGCAAAAAGACCCCCCGGACAATTACAAGAAAATAGCGCAGGGGATTAAGATAGGTTAAATATTGCACTACCTTGGGCATGTTTTCAATCGGAAAGATAAAACCTGAAAGTAGAATGGCCGGCATAAAATAAAAGGAGGCAGCCATCCTCGTCTGTTGCTGAGTGCGGGAGATGGTAGAGATAAAAATGCCCACTCCCAAGGCAGGTGGGAGAAAACTGAACAGTCCGCCAAGGAGTAATAAAGGATTGCCTTTGAAGCCAATATGAAACCAGCCGATGGAAATAAGTGTGATTAAAACGACATCAAAAAGGGCAATACAGGCATAAGGAATGATTTTCCCAAGAATAAGTTCAACTGGCTGGATGGGAGTTACCAGCAATTGCTCCATGGTGCCGGCTTCTTTTTCTCTGGCAATGGCAATGGAGGTTAAAAAGATAGCGGCATGCAGGACCAACATGGCAATGATACAGGGAACAAAGGAATGGCGGCTGATGAGATTTTTATTAAACCAACTTCGTGTTCTTAATTCTATCCAGTTAATTTTTAGGTGAGCAAGGCGTTTTTGCATGTGTTCCTTGATGAATTCTTCTACAATTGTGTTTACATACCGGATAACAACCATGGCGGCGTTGGAGCCAGTCCCATCCAGAATAAATTCTACTGGGGCCGGGTGGCCTTTGTGTAAATAAAAGGCAAAGCGGGAGTGAATATAGATGCCTAGTGTGGCTTTTCCTTGCACGATGGCGGCGGTAAGGGCCTTTTTATTCTGAACAAAGGCAACTACATCAAAATAGCGTGAGTGGGCAAAGCGGTCTATAAACCGACGACTGTCTTGGCTGATATCGGCATCATAAATCACCGTCCGCACATGCTTGATGTCAAAATTGGCCGCATAGCCATAGGCAATAAGTTGAATAAGTGGGGGCATAAACAAGATGATACGGATGCGTTTATCCCGAAAGAGCTGGATAAATTCTTTCCAGATAATCTGTCTGACCCGATACCACCTCATTTGAGCCTCTTTTCAAATTTTCTGATCACCAAACTAAAAAAGAAAATGGCAAAGGCTAAAAGCACCAGGGTCTCGGGCCAGAGTGCTTTTAGTCCCAGTCCTTTAAGATAAACTCCCTTTGTAATGATGACAAAGTAAGTGGCAGGGAGTAAATAAGCGATAATCTGGAGCACTTTGGGCATGTTGTGAATGGGAAAAACGAATCCTGAAAGCAAAAGAGCAGGTAAAAAGGTAAGGAGGATAGCCATTTGATTGGCCTGCATCTGGGTTTTGGCAACAACCGAGATCCAGAGGCCCATAAAGAGGACGCCGATGAGAAAAAGGACCGAAAGAAAAATTAGAAGTAAAGGATTGCCGCGCATAGGCACATGAAAAAGAAAGCTCCCTACACCCATGATAATCAAAAGGTCAATCAACCCTAGAAAAAAATAAGGTGTCAGTTTTCCCAAAATTAACTCAATTTTTTCCACCGGGGTGGACATAACTCGCTCCAAACTGCCCCATTCTGCTTCTTTAACGATCGTAAGGGCAGTAAGGGTGGCCCCTACCATAGTTATGATAACTACGATCAGGCCAGGGATGATGAAGTTTCTACTCTCCATCTCTTCGTTAAACCATATGCGCAATTCTGCCTTTAGCGGTAGTTCTGCCTGGGAATGTCCAAGACGCATAAACTGTTCTTTCATGAGATCATCATTATATTGGGCTACTACGGCTTTGACATAGGTAAGAATGGTGTTGCCTACATTGGCATCCGTGCCGTCAATAATTGCCTGGAGGGGAAGGGGATTGCCCTTTTTAAGATGGGCAGAAAAGCCATAGGGAATGACCAGGGCCAGATGAATCTTACCCCGCCAGAAGAGCCTTTTGATTGTGTCATAGTCGTTTACCTGGCCAACCAGATGAAAATAGCGTGAATGGGCAAAGTAATCTAATAGTTGGCGTGTCTCCAGTGTTTGATCACGGTTATAAACCGCAAAGGGGACATGGGTAAGGTCAAAGTTTAAGGCATAACCATAGAGTAAAAGTAAAACTGCTGGCAAAAGGAGAGTCTGAATAAGGCTGGGTGGGTCACGCATTATATGTAGACATTCCTTTTTACACACCGCCTTAAAGCGTCTGAAACTAAACATGTTCCTTTGCCATCAGTCCGTGCATTAAAATACCGATTATATTTTCTTTTCTATCATGAAGAACATGTTCTTCTTTTTCATCAAAATTGAGCAAAGCAAAAATAAGAGGGCGTCCAATGAAATAAATGAGAGTCATGCCAATAAAACTTATCCAGGTATGTCTTGGGTCCAGTGAACGCATCTTTCCTTCTTCTATCCACCGCTGGAAACATTGGATTTGCGGTTGAGTGCTTAAGACCGGAATTTCTCTTTGTATTTCTTGGAGCAGTGGGACAAGTTCACGACCATCGTCAGCCAATTCTCGCAATAGAATTTTCATCAATTCCGGTTGGGCAGTGTAAAGTTGGAAATATAAATCTACTAGCTTCTCCAAAGTTTCCTGTAAAGGACTACCCTTTTGAACAATGGCCAGAACACCCGGGAAAATATTGGTAAAGATAGACTTTAACACCGCCCGATAAAGATCGTTTTTGCTTTTAAAGTGGTAATAAATCATGGCCTTATTAATTCCTGCCCGCTGTGCAATTTCATCTACACGCGCTCCTTCTTTGCCTTTCAAGGCAAACACTTGATAAGCCGCCTGCAAAATCTTTTCTCTTGTATTCATAACTAACTAGTTAGTTAACAGATGTTTTACATAATGTCAATG
>JAGHCL010000199.1 GCA_021160485.1 Candidatus Desulfofervidaceae bacterium | reverse complement strand
GTATAACTTCTCTAAACGGGAAAATTTTAGGAATATTTACAAATCTCTTTTCCCGAGTAAATTTTGGAATTAATGTGAAATATTGAGACAAAGATAATTCTTCAAGGTTATTATTTGCTAAGTTTCCCATTTGAGAGACATATTGTAGGGTCGTTTGGTCAGCTTGAAAATGGGTTTTCCTATATCCACCACGTAATAAGAGATTTTCTGCGACATACGCAAATTCTGGTCTAACAAGGGGTTCATTGAATTCTCTCACTAATCTCAAACTTATCCGAAAAGGGAAATAATATGTCCGTCCAGATTGTTTGAAAGTTATTTTTTTCCAAGGAGGCAGTTCCTCTGCATTTTCAATCGCTTCTTTTTTCACAACTTTATATAAGTTATGTGCTCTAGCTGAATATAAAAAAGACACAAAATCTCCCTTTTGAATTTCCAAGAATGCCCATACTCCATTTATGCTACTCGTAAATCCGGCAAGACCATAATTTTTACACAATTCTAAATTCTCACGAGTTGAAACTGAAATTAAATAATAATTTTGCCTTCGCATTTTCCCTTCTTCCCAAACAGTACAAATATACCAATCACATTGTTTTTTATCTAATTCCTAAACTCCCTTCATTCATACTTTATGTATGTTTATCAAATTTCTTAAAAGATTTTAGATATACAAGCACTAATATTCGCTCCTTATGACAAAAAGGACAGATTATTTGGGTTTGTTTTTCAATTGATGATAAAACAGGATTTGTTAACAAGGTTTTCTTCTCCTCTTTTGTTATATCAGCCAAGGCCACCTCATTTTTGCCGTTTTTTTACAATCTCCCAAGCATTTTTAAGCATTTTTTTAAAGTCTTCCTCTGTTAATCCTGCACCCAGAGCCACTTTTCTAGCAAACTCTAGGTTTAAAAAATCTCCTGGAGCATGGCCATCTGAATCAATGACCAGCTTGGCTCCGAATTTCTTTGCCAAACGAGCTACGTGACCATTGCTAAAAGAGTGTCCCCTTCGGCCAGAAATCTCTAAACAAATATCCCGCTCTTTTGCTAAAAGCACTTCTTCTTCGGTGATGAGACCTGGATGGGCCAGAATATCTATATCTGCCTCTAAGGCGGCCCGGTTTGTGCCTGGGGAAACGGGTTCAACCAGGGTCTCCCCGTGCACGACCACGATTTTAGCCCCTAATTGCCGGGCCTTTTCCACCAAGGGTCTTATTAACGGAGGTGGCACATGGGTTAATTCTACTCCGGGAATGAGCTTGAGTGAGGAATTTACGCTGTTCCAAGCCTGAGCTGCTTTGGTGAGCCCAGTGATAATCTGCTCAAGATTAGAAGTATCTGCATGGTCAGTAATAGCAATTGCGCCGTACTCCATTACTTCTACCCGCCGACACAATTCAAAGGGAATAAGCTCTCCATCGCTAAAAATAGAGTGAGTATGCAAATCAATCATTTTAAAAGACATCTTATCCTCCAGACAATTACTCCTAAATAACCGCCTATCCCATCAGCCAAGACATCATACCCGCTTGCATCTCGGCCAGGGATGAAGCTTTGGTGAAGTTCATCAGAAATGCCATAAAGAGCGCACAGCAATACGGTCAACCAAAGCAACTTACTAAAACTAAATGAAGGGAAAGAGCCTTTTAAGGCCCGGATGAGTAAAAAGCCAAAACCAAGGTATCCTAACGAGTGCATGAATTTATCGTGGTAAGTAATTTCTTTAGGTAAAGGTAAAGTGCTTTGTGCAGAGAGAAAAAAGATGAGTGCCGCATAACCCAATACTAGCATCCAATTTAATGTTGTCCCTTTCACTCCCAAGTAGCCTTTTCACATTTTATACTTGCCAAAGTCTTCAGGTGAGAGACTTTCTAAAATCTCTGTCCACTTTTTTGCTTCTTCATTCTCCACTCCTTCTTGAGTCTGAGCTGCCTGTTTTGATTTTTCCAGGACAATTTCATCTACAAATATAGGAGCATTTACCCGTAAGGCTAGGGCAATGGCATCACTAGGGCGAGCATCAATTTCATATTGTTTGGTAGGAGTTTTTAGGTAAATCAAAGCATAATATGTGTTATCTCGTAAGTCACACACGACTACTTTTTCTACCTGTGCACCCACAGTTTCAATGACATTTTTTAACAAATCATGAGTCATCGGACGGGAAAACTTGACTTCTTCTAATTCACTAGCAATAGCAGTGGCTTCTAAGATGCCAATCCATATAGGGAGGGCTTCGTTTCCTTCTACGGCTTTTAAAATAACAATCGGAGAATTGGTAACAGGGTCAACAGTTAACCCAAACACTTTCATTTCTAGTAACATCGCATTTTCTCCTAAAAACTGCGTTAATTTATTGCGTTAGTTAACTTAATTTTATTTAATATCCTCTTTCTGCAAACCGTCAAGACCAAATCTTTAACCTAATACTTTTACTACTTCTCCTCGCAATGAATGAGGGAGTGCTTCTTTCGTCTTGACTTCTACCAACTTTCCTATAAATTCCAAGCCGGCCTGAACATTTACAATGCGGTTACAGCGTGTTCTTCCAGCCACTTGATCTGGATTGCGCTTACTGTGGGTGTCCAGAAGCACCTCTAAAATCTTTCCCTCTTTGGCTTTATTCTTTTTTTCGGTAATTGGTTTCTGCAGATTTAACACCTCTGTTAATCTCTCTGCCTTTGTCTTTTCATCTATTTTGTCAGGAAAAGAAACGGCTTTGGCTGGTGGTCTATCTGAATATTTAAAGGCAAAAATCGCATCAAATTGCACTTCTTCTAAGAGCGAGAGTGTTTGTCGGAAATCGGCATCTGTTTCTCCAGGAAACCCAACAATTAAATCAGTTGTAATGGCAATGTTAGGACACACTTTGCGCAACGCTTCTATTTTTCGGAGATAATCACTCCGGGTATATTTACGCCCCATCCGTTTTAAAATTCTGTCTGAACCGGACTGCACCGGTAGATGGATTTGTTCACACAGGGTTTCTAATTCACCAAAGGCCTGAATAAGCTCAGGGGAAATATCTTTAGGGTGAGAGGTGATAAAGCGGAGTCGCTTTAATCCCGGAAGCTTATCAAGTCGGCGTAGTAATTCAGGGAAGCTAATTTCGTCTGTTCTGTCTTGTCCATAAGAGTTTACATTCTGTCCAAGAAGAATAATCTCTTTTACTCCCCTATCTATTAATCTCTGGGCCTCTGCCAAGATCTGTTCACTCTTACGACTTACCTCACGCCCACGCACATATGGCACAATGCAATAAGTGCAAAAGTTATTGCAACCTTGCATAATAGTGATGTAAGCCCTCACCGAACTTTCTCTTGGTATAGGAAACAAATCACAAGGCGGTTCTAACTCATAGTTAAAATCTATGCAGCAAATCCGTTCTTTTTTCTCTCTAATCTTTTCAATAAATTCTAATAGGCGGTAAATTTGGTGGGTGCCAAAGACCAAATCCACATGAGGCATCTTAGCCATAATCCGTTCTGCTTCCTTCTGGGCTACACATCCTCCCACGCCGATAATTAAGTTTGGTCTTTTTCGCTTTAAGAATTTCAGGCGTCCCAATAGGCTATACACCTTTTCTTCAGCCTTCTGCCGCACAGCACAAGTGTTAATCAAATAAATATCAGCCTCTTGAGGAAACCTAGTCTGTACATATCCAGCCTTTTCTAGTAAACTGGCCATGTATTCGGTGTCGTGCACATTCATTTGGCAACCGTAAGTCTGGATGAAAAAGCGTTTCTTTACCTGCATAACTTCATCTTACCGTTTAACTCCTTTTCTGGCAAGGAGCAGGATGATAATTTGTTTCTTGTCTTGCTTCTTTGCAGGGCAGGTGTTATTTTAAGCTATTGTATGGTTTGGGAATTAAGGAGGTTAACATGACAGATACCTTAGGCTCTCCGGTAAAGCTTTGTGCTGTGTGCGCCTGGCGGGAGTTTTGTAAGAAAAAGTTTAGTATTCAATCTGAACCAGGTAGTTTTCGCTGTCCTGATTTTGTTTACGATGTGTCTTTGAAAGAAAAGAAAAAGGAGGAAAAAGTCAAAGCGGAGGAGAAGGAGTGTGAAGCAGGAGATTAAAGAGCTCATTCTGACAGCGCTGAAACGGATGCAGGAAAACGAAGGATTTGAGGTAGACATCCCTTCTTTTATCATTGAAGTTCCAAAGTTGGAAGGGTATGGGGATTTTGCTACAAATGTTGCGTTTTTGCTTACCGAAAAGCTGAAACAACCTCCACGTAAAATCGCCGAGTTATTAGTTAAGTATCTGCCTGCTTGCGATTGGGTGGAAAAAGTAGAAGTTGCAGGTCCGGGTTTTATCAATTTTTTTCTAAAACCAATTGCTTGGCAACAGATAGTAAAAGAAATCATTACGAAACAAGATGACTATGGAAAGGGGAAAAAGAAAGACATCAAAGTAATGGTAGAATTTGTCAGTGCTAATCCAACCGGTCCCTTACACATTGGCCATGGGAGGGGGGCGGCTGTAGGGGATTCTCTAGCCAATGTCCTTGCCTTTGCTGGATATGATGTTACCCGAGAGTATTACATCAATGACGTGGGCAAACAGATGTGCACATTGGGACATTCGGTCTATTTGCGCTATCTGGAGTTGCTTGGTGAAAAGGTGGATTTTCCATCAGATTTTTATAAAGGCGAATACATTAAAGACCTGGCCCGTGAGGTGCTAGAAAAAGAAGGAGAAAAGTATAAAGACATGCCGCAAGATGAAGCCATCTCCCTGTTGGCGCGTTTTGCCGGCGAAAGGATTTTAGCAGATATTAAGGCCGATTTAGATAATTTTTCTGTAAAGTTTGATAACTGGTTTAGTGAAAAGACCCTAGTAGAAAGTGGAGCGGTAAAGACATTACTTGCCTGGCTTAAAGAGCAAAACTTAGCCTATGAAAAAGATGGTGCCCTCTGGTTTGCTTCTTCTCATTTTGGCGATGAAAAAGACAGGGTGCTGGTAAAGGCAGACGGGACAACTACTTATTTTGCTTCTGATTTGGCTTATCACAAAGACAAGATAGAAAGAGGGTTTAATTTGCTGGTAGATATTTGGGGAGCAGATCACCATGGCTATGTGCCTAGGTTGAAGGCTGGTATGCAGGCAATGGGATATGCCCCAGATGCGTTAAAAATTCTTCTTATACAACTAGTGCACTTGAAGCGGGGAGGGAAACCTGTTGCTATGTCTACCCGGGCAGGTGAATTTGTTACTTTAAAAGAAGTCTTGGCCGAGGTAGGTAAAGACGCAGCCCGGTTTACGTTTCTCACCCGCTCTTGTGACAGCCACCTGGATTTTGATTTGGAAGTGGCTAAGCAGCAGACAATGGAAAATCCCGTTTTTTATGTCCAGTATGCCTATGCGCGTGTTTGTAGTATAGAGAAAATGGCCCATGAAAGAGGCATTTTCTTTCCGCCTTTAATTCAGATTGACCTAACACCACTTGAGACAAAGGAAGAAATTAATTTAATGAAGATGTTGTCTCAATTTCCAGAAGTAATAGAAGGGGCGGCACGGACTTTAGAACCTCATCGTTTACCTTATTATCTGACTGAATTGGCAGGAGAGTTCCACCGTTACTATAACAAACACCGCATTTTAGGTATGCCACCAGAAATTTCGCAAGCCCGTTTTGCCCTGGCCCAGGCGGTAAAGGTTGTCATAAAAAATGGGCTTAACTTATTAGGAGTATCAGCACCGGAAAAGATGTAGATGTCAGGAAAGCAAAAAAAATATTATACTATCAAGATAAGCCGGACTGAATTATGTTTCTGGATAATAGGTGGGATTTTTGCCCTTTTCTGGATGTTTATTTTGGGCATCTTAGTTGGCCAGGAAGTTATTTATTTGCCTAAAGCTTCCCAGGTTCACCTTTCCTTTCTTGAGAGATATTCTTCAGGGATGCCATCATCCAAAGCCAACCCCCAAGCCGGGACCAAAGCCACGCCTTTATTAAAGTCAAAATTACCATCTTATCAAGCTAAACCAAAGGCTAAACCTAAATCAACCAAATTTTCATTTGTTCGTTCAGAGAAAAAGGCAGGCGGGAGTAGAAAGGTAACATCAACAAAAATAAAAGAAAGGCAATATACCATTCAGATAGGGTCTTTTACGAAGAAAGAAAATGCCACTTCCCTGCAAAATAAATTAAAAAAACAGGGATATAAAGTGTTTATAAAAAGTGCAAAAATTAATACTCGCACTTACTATCGGGTATATGTGGGCCCATATCCTTTAAAAAAGGCCCTGAATTATTATGCTGACCTCTCCAATCAATATTACCATCCTGCTAAACCAACTCCTGTGCCTTGAGGCTGAAGACAAAACAAGCACTCCCCGAACCGATAGAAGGGGAAGGAAAGCGAGAAAGATTTAATTACCTCCCCGGCTAAATCAACAACCTCGGCACAGGTATCAATAAGCACACTGTCACTTGTGGCTACTAAAGGATAGGCAGGAAGAAAATGCTCTGGGACTTTGACTGCATGGGCATTGCCTTTGAGCTGAAATGCCTTTAACTGCTTCCGTATAGTGGCTGCAAGCTCACCACTGTAGGAAATGGGAGCGTCAAAAAACCAATCTACCTGTTTAGGTTGGTAAAAAGAAAGGATTTTTAGAATCATATTTAAGGCCTTCAGGGAGATAGAGGTAGGACGGTAACTAGACGAGACTCCGCTTATATCACGAATAAATCCATCATCTGCTAGGAGCAGGGGTTTATTTTTTAATGCGCTCTCAACGGTGATAATCACATTGTGTCCGTCTATTCCAAGACAGGCTTTCTGCACTCGCCAAAGCCCTTGTTTTTTCTGAAGACGGCTCTTCGCCTTGGCAAGGCTACATACGCCTCTTTGTAACAACTGTCTCTGTTTACTAGAAAGTTGATACCGATTGCCTACCCAGGTTAAGGCCTGCGTGGGTTTATATCCTTGAGAGAGGAAATACCGCAAGTCCTCAATAGCCTTCCTGGGGATATTAAAAATTTTCATCTTTTTCAAAGACAATCCACATATTTACCTCGTCATAGATAATGCGGTAGGCGCCAATATTTGCTTTGAGAGCAAGTGCACGTAAAGTATCCGGAGTAAATTTTTGGCGGCGTTTTTCTACTCGTTCTTCCCAATCTGGATAAACAGCCTTTATCTCAGTGGCAATTTGCTCTTTTAATCTTTTATTGCCAAATCCTCCACCAAGCATGGCCTTCCCGCCGGTTTTTAATACGCGATAAACCTCTTTAATTCCTCTTACTTTATCCTGCCAGAAAAATAAAGAACCACGGCTGATTACTAAATCAAAAGTGTCGTTTTTAAAAGGCAAATTCAACACATCGGCTACACCCAAGCTAATGCGAGAAATGATTTTGCCATGAGGGTCTTTTTCTTTTAAAATTCCACGAGCAATGCACAACGCTTTTTCTTTATTGTCTATTCCCACCAGCTTTAGTGACGATTGTCTGGCTGTTTCATAAACAAGAAGGGCTGGACCTGTGCCAATATCAAGACATAATCCTTTATGGATGTCCAAAGTGTTCAGTATCTGTCTGGCAACAACTGGATACACAGGGGCAAAGATAGTTTTCGCTACTTCAGCAAATTGTTCAATTTTATCTTTGCCAGCCATCAAGTGTCAAAAACGATGGTTCTATTTTCGTAAACAATAATTCTATTTTCTAGGTGTAGTTTAACCGCCCGGGCCAAGACTAATTTTTCAATATCACGGCCCTTGCGAATCAAATCTGCAATCCTGTCCCGGTGACTTACCCGAATGACATCCTGTTCAATAATAGGGCCGGCATCCAGTTCGGCTGTGACGTAATGGCTAGTGGCACCAATAACCTTTACTCCTCTTTCTCTAGCTTGATGATAGGGATGAGGACCAGCAAAGGCAGGTAAAAAGGAGTGGTGAATGTTGATAATCCGATTGGGATAATGTGCAACAAACGCTGGGGTTAGAATTTGCATATATCGGGCTAGAACAATCAAGTCTATTTTGTGTTCTTTCAACAATAATAATTCCTCTTGTTCTACTTTCTCTTTATTTTCAGGCGTAACAGGGAACACATAATAGGGAACGCCAAATGTTTCTGCTACGGGTTTTAAATCAGGATGGTTGCTGATGATTAGTCTGATGTTAGCTCCTATCTCGCCACTTTGTTGACGCAAAAGAAGTTCATATAAGCAGTGAGAAGTCTTAGAAACAAAAATGGCTACATTAGGGATATAATCGGTAAAATGTAAACTCCATTCCATCTGAAAACGCTGAGCCAGGGGAGAAAAGAAACTTGATATTTGTTTTCTTTTCAGTTTGAATCCTTCTAATTCCCACTCAATACGCATGAAGAAGCGCCCTTTTTCTGTATCTGTATATTGTTCAGCATGGACAATGTTCCCATTATGTTCATAAATAAACCGGGAGACAGAGGCCACGATACCCTTACGGTCAGGACAGGAAAGCAACAAAACGGCGTAGTTTTTTAATAGTTGTGTCACTTATAAACCTTAACCCTCTGAAAGTTAAATTATAATGCCATGAAACCGAATTAGGGTCAATGTAAAACAAATTTAACTAAAAATTAACATAACCTTTATTTACTTTTCACCTCAAAGAAATAAAGGATAAATAGCTGTTTTTTTAAAAAAACTATTCAGGAGGTTTAGAATGATACGAAAGTTAATGATGGCATGTTTACTTCTGGGAATGATTTTGGGGTTATTAAGTAGGAGTCAGGCTGGACAAACATTAATTGGCGCCGGTGCCACCTTTCCTTATCCCCTTTATGACAAGTGGTTTAATGTTTATCACAAAATTACTGGTATAAAGGTTAACTATCAGGCCATCGGGTCTGGTGGTGGCATCCGACAACTGACACAAAAAATCGTGGATTTTGGGGGCACCGATGCCTTTATGAGTGATGCAGAACTTAAAAAGGCACCAGGCAAGATTCTACACGTTCCTACTTGTTTAGGCGCGGTTGTCATTACTTATAATCTACCTGGCAATCCTACTTTAAAGTTAACACCGGATGTCATTGCCGATATCTTTTTGGGGAAAATTAAAAAGTGGAATGATAAGCGTATTGCCCGCTTAAATCCAGAGGTTGTCTTACCGTCCATGAATATCGTGGTAGTCCACCGTTCTGAAGGAAGTGGCACAACCTTTATCTTTAGCGACTATCTAAGCAAGGTAAGCCAGGAATGGGCAAAAAAGGTAGGAAGGGGTAAGGTCCTTAATTGGCCTACAGGCTTAGGAGCAAAGGGTAATCCTGGTGTAGCTGGTTTGATCAGACAAATACCAGGTAGTATAGGTTATGTAGAACTCATTTACGCCCAAAAAAATGGCATGCCCTTTGCCTTAATTCAAAACAAGGCTGGCAATTTCATTAAGCCAACTTTAAAATCTGTTTCTGCGGCTGCCAACATTAAACTTCCTGCCGACACCAGGGTATCTATTACTAATACGGACGCCCCTGATGGTTATCCTATCAGTAGCTTTACTTGGATCATCTTTTACAAAGAACAGCATTATCAAAGGCGTTCTAAAGAACGGGCCCTGGCTTTGGCTAAGTTGCTTTGGTGGATGATTCACGAAGGACAAAAATATAACGAAGATCTTCTCTATGCTCGCCTACCTGAAAGTGCAGTCAAAAAAGCAGAAATCATTATTCGCAGTATGACTTATGATGGAAAAAGATTGGTTAACTGGTAATTTACCTACACATAAATAGACTTAAAAGGGCGATGGTTTTCCATCGCCCTTTTGTTTTCTATTATAGTTAACCGCATAATTCTATATAATAAATTTGTGGAGGCCTTTTTTCTTCAAGGCCCAATCATAATTATAGCGCCTCCGCTCGCTTATCGGTCAAGGCCAAGCCCTGCGGGTGGCTTGTCAGCCAGCCTTGACCTCGCTCGCTTCGGCGCTATTTTCTTTTTGAGGCTAGAAGGAAAAAACAAAAATTTCTTTTCCCCTTCCTCCTTTCACTACTTCTTTTTTTGCCAAGGCCGAGAGCGGTCAAGGGCAAGCCCGAAGGGCGCAGCCTGTGCCTAAAAAGGCGCAGGTCGGAGCGAGCGCAGCGAGTGAAGACCCTTGACCGTATGAGCGAGGCCTTGGCATATAATCTCTTAAGAAAGAGAAAGGGAAATTGATTTTATTTTACATCAACTTTTGCGGAATACTATAAAATTTTCAAGAACCCAAACAGAATCTTAAAGAAATTTTAATCCGATTGCCAATATTCTTTTGCCAGCATCACCACGGCTTTTTTTAAAAAGTCTCTATAGCCTGAGATTGGCTTTATCAAATAAGGTAAATTCTCCAACTCTTTAGGCACAGTGATCAACCTTCTTTGAATAATGTACTCAGCCCCATCTATACCAAATTTTTCTTTGACCTTTTTAAGTCCCCATAGAAGATAGCCCAACCCTTTGTATTTTAAAATAAAGTAGACATCTATCAAATCTTTGTCTTCATTCCGATCGCACAATGCGCATAATTTGTTCACAAATATGTCCTCAAGACTGTCTACAACCAAACCTTCAACCACTTTAGGTTTGGCAATTTGTTTGAAAGGATAAAATGTAAATTCTACCTTAAGCACACCGGTAGAAAAATGCAGAAAAAACAACCTTCTATCGTATATTTTTTCATACCTTGTCTGGCTTAGTCCTGGTAAGGAATTTAAAAATTTTAATATCGCTTCTAGATTTAAAGCTTCTCTTTCCGCCGTAAAAAAATCCAAATCATAAGAATAACGGTGTTCAAGATAAAAGGTCGACAATGCAGTACCGCCTGTAAAATAAAAATGATTAGATAGCTCAGATGCTTTAAAAAAATTTAGAAATCGATATTGCAGTAGAGTTAATACCTTCAAACTAATTCTCCATTTTTAATTAGTTGATAGTAAAGT
>JAGHCL010000142.1 GCA_021160485.1 Candidatus Desulfofervidaceae bacterium | reverse complement strand
TCCCGGCACATGAACGGAAGGCTGGTGCGTAAGAGCTTGTCCTTTTCCAAAGAACGAAAGATGCTGGAGGCTTCTTGCGCTTGGGAGGATTGGGTATACAACCTGACTCGCCCTCTGAAAACCTTGCACGTCGAGGTCAGTAATGTGCGACGCCGATGGCAGCCCCGTTCGCCAGCTATGGCCGTCGGCTTGACGGATCATATCTGGACTGTTAAAGAGCTATTAATGACAGTTGTAGTCCCTGATGTTACCAACACGAAATAGGGAGACTACCGAATTTTACGAAAGAAATTTAAGGGCTAAAACTTCTTAGGTGCGATAATAAAGTTTAAACTTTCTGGCGGTAGCTTAAAGGCGGCTGCTGCCAGAAAGTTTCCTAATTCCCGCCGTTATCTCTATCAGGAGTGTTATGGTAGAAATTAATACTTTGTTGAAAAAGGACATTCAGGTTCTGAAATTTATCTAATTATCATAACTACAATCATCAATACTATACTGATAATAATCATTACTATAGCAGAAACCACTACCATTTTGCGGTTAAATTCTAGCGAGAAATAATACTGAAGTTTTTCTTCTGGCAAACCTGACATCTTTTTCCAGGCAGGATATTTATCACCTATTCTTTTTCTATAATTGGCAGTCCACATACCAACTTCGTTTCTGAATATAATCATAAGGATACTTATCATAATTATATATACGGCAGGGAACATTAATAGAAAAGTTTGTTTTTCCATCAACGCCTTTGTATCTATGCCAAAAACATTACTTAAGGGGACAATAAAAATAAATAATAATCCGACTAAAGCACACAGAATGAAAACCATTTTGGCAAGTTTAACTTTCAATAGAATCTCCTCCAAATCAAGTAAAGATTAAAGCAGAGATAAAATCAGCACTATGGAAAGTTGGCTATTTGGAACTCCCCATTTAGAATGAATGACCATGTGGCCCTCCTTCAGCGCACCAGGTTTAGGCCCAGCATCTATTGTAAGCGTTGTGATAATGGCAGTTAAAGCAACTGCCATAACCGCCACAATGATTATTATGGACATGGCAGCTCAGGCAAAATTCCCTTTCCCAAGTCCATGGCCCTGGCCCAGGAGGATACTGGTTGTAATGGCCATTTACTGTTTTACGCAAGAAGTAAGGAGTGGTAGTATTGTAACCATTGACGGCCCCATGAACCTCATGGCAGTCAGTGCAACTAAGGATAAAATTAGTATAATTGACCGTGTGGTAAGGGTCTTTTAGAGACCCCCAGTTAAGATCAGGATCGGGATTCCCATCAACACCGAAACAGCGGGTGATAGACCCGTGGTAATCACCGGTTAGACCATATGTCCGGTTTGGGTTTGACCAATTGATTTTCTTAAGATACCTACCAAGGGTCGTACTGTAAATAACATTAGTGTCATTATGACAATCAGTACAGAAGGTAACATAATCTGGTAAGTTGGAACCATCAGTAGTAGTAGAACCGTCAGGTTCATAGCCAGAGTCATACCGGTAAGGGGCCTGATACTGCCCGCCATGAGCTGCTGCATAATCGCTCATTCTTTCACCCGGCTCATCTCCCCAGATATTATTCCGGTCGGTTGGCCTTACAATTGGATAGTTGCGTTGAGAAAGATGGGGATTGTGGCAAGCATTGCACGGATTTGATTCGTTACCAAAGGTATTTGGCCATTTTGTTTTTACAAAATTCAATATGTCTTGAAGGTTATGTGAAGAGCCGTTAGTAGGGTTAAACACATCATAAATATTATCAGATGTGGTGTGATGAACCGTATCTCCGCCAAACCAGTAACTATAATTATAATTCTTCCGAGCAAAAGAAACCTGAACTGAACCGGTTCCTCTGTGGCAATAGAAGCAAAAATCTTCAGATTGACTGACGAAATTGTCTGCAAAAAGGGCATAGGGGGATGGACTTCCACTCTGTGGATCAGGTTCATTTCCAGCAATACAGGCATGTTGTTCATGACAGTGGGCACAATTTCCCTTTACATAGCCCAGATTAGCCGTACTTGTCCGATAAACTCCATATGAACTATTTCCATGGGCCGAGTCTTTATAAGGGCCAGCTTTTACCAGGCTACTATAAACTCCAATAGATAAAATTACCAAAAGAAGGATTAACATTCTGGGCAAAGAGACCATTTTAAATTAACCTCCTTTTTAAATTCCAGCTAAGGTCCTGTAATATAAGTTCGGTATTTTTTGAAAGATTATTCGCATCTACTAAAAAATGACTCCACAATTCTAGGTGGTTCCAGTTTACACTCCTAATAAGGTAAAGGCGTTTAAACTCTCTATTCATCTTTTTGGGTATGACAAATGAAACAACCTTTACCTACAGCTGAACCCTGACCACCTCCGGCAATCATTTTGGTATAATCCCAACGGAGCATATCTGGATAAGGAGAGCCATGTGCCCGGTGACAAGAGAGACAAGAAACCATATCACCCTCACTACCTACTGTTACCGTATCAGAAGGGGAGGTAAATGTATTTATATTCTGTCTAGAAACAGGAGCAATAGGATTGTAGGGCCCGGTAACACCCTCAGGACCGGAACCATCAGTGTTATATTTGCTAGTTTCTCCAAAATCAGGCAAGTAAATCCCTGCTGGATGGCGAAGCCAAGGCGCAGTATGCCAACCTCCACCCGGACCTGGCTTAAACCCTCCATTGGCCCACGGTCCGTATCGGGTAGAATGAAACTGGCCATGGCAGGCTGCACAAAAACGGCTGATGCCACCATTGTCGCATCCGTAAGTCCAATTGTCCCAATACTCATTATGATCATTAGGAGACACCGTTTGTTGCCAATCAGGGTCTTCTAAACCTATAACATTCCTGTTTGCACTATCTGGCCCTTGAGCGTGTCTTCGGGCTAAAAACCGATACCAACCGTCTTCTTCATCAGCTACTGCCGTTGTAGAACCTGCTTTATGGTGAGCGGGAGTATGACAACTGGTGCAGCCTTTCCCTTCAGAATTAGGCCAGGGGAAGCGCCAGCTATAAAGAGAAAAATGGCAGCTATTAGTACACCCCTGGTTTCTTCCTGGGGCCTCGGTTAATACATTATCAGCATGACTGATGACGTTATGTCCATATTCATCTCCTACGTGTTCTACCCAATAGAAATTTCCACCAGCTAAGGTATTAGAACTTCCGCTGGCAATAGATTCTTCTGAATAAGTAGGCTCTATAGTGTTATATACGACAGGGATTCGGCTTTCTGCCCCAGGTGGACCTATAACCTTGATTGTTTCACTGCTGGTATTAGAATGGCATCCTATACAGTCTTTTACTAATAACTTCCTATTTGGTCCCTCACTACTCCAAATTTGAGGCCAAGGAGATTGACTAAAGTGCATGGTATGACAATTAGAGCAAACTCCTGTTACTCTAGCCTGGATCAAATTAACCCACAGGAACAAAATCAATACTAGGAAAGAAGGTACTACTTTTTTCACCTTTCTTGCCCTTCTTAATTTTGGCCTTCCTTTTAAGCAATTTTTATGCCAAAAACAAAAAACAGCGAATAGCTTCATTAAATGAAGATATAAAGATATA
>JAGHCL010000053.1 GCA_021160485.1 Candidatus Desulfofervidaceae bacterium | reverse complement strand
GTATGATTGGGAAAGGTAAGCGCAGCTTGGATGTGATTGAAGCGATAAAGAAATTTAAGGGAGTTTATTTTGTGGCTACTGGTGGTGCGGGGGCTCTACTTTCAGAGTGCATTAAAGAGGCCCGGGTGATTGCCTATCCCGAATTAGGAGCAGAGGCAATATATGAGTTGAGAGTGGAAGATTTGCCTTTGTTTGTGGCTAACGATATATATGGAAATGATATTTATGAAATAGGCAAAAAGGAGTATCAGATTGCGCCTTGTCCTTAAAAGACAGGATGATTTGTTGAAAAAGGTGGAAGAGATTAGCGGAGAGAATGTTTTTGCCTGTTATCAGTGTGGCAAGTGTTCCGCTGGCTGTCCCATGAGTACAGAGATGGATTTATTGCCTAATCAGGTAATCCGATTGTTGCAATTAGGGGCAAATGAACAGCTGCTTGATTGCCGTACAATTTGGCTTTGTGCCAGCTGTTTTACCTGCACGGCGCGCTGTCCTAAAGGGGTCAGCCTTACACGGTTGATGGAAGGAGTTCGCCTGGTGCTTCTGCGCACAACCAAGGAAGACCAGGTTTCACCAAAGGAAATGGAAAAGGAATTTTTACCACAGGTGGCTTTAATCAGCGCCTTGCGTAAATTTACAACATAGTTTTGGACGTGGAAGTGAAATGGAAATTGCGTATTTTCCGGGATGTACTTTAAAAACGACGGCGAGGGCTCTAGAAACTTCTGCTTTAGCTGTAGCAAAAACATTAGGCATTGCCATTAAAGAATTGCCCAGTTGGACGTGCTGTGGCACTTGCTATTCTTTAGCCGAAGACGATTTAATAAAGCAAGTGGCTCCTATTAGAACCCTAGCCCGCACAGCTAACCTAGGCTATTCTATTCTTACCACACTTTGTTCTGTGTGTTATAACACACTGGCCCAAGCAAATCTGTTTGTCAAAGCTGTCCCAACACGCCTAGAAAAAATTAATGCTTTCATGGAAGAAGAGGCTAATTACGCAGGTAATGTAGAAGTAAAACACTTTTTGACTCTTTTGCAGGAATTGGGAGCAGAAAAGGTTAGTGAAGCGGTGAAGCGGCCTTTATCGGGATTAAAAGTTGCCTGTTACTATGGCTGTTTGCTCTTACGACCCCAGAACGTGGCTATAGATGATCCAGAGCAACCTTCCATTTTAGAAAATATTATGAAAAGTATAGGGGCAGAGCCTGTATTCTTTCCTTATCAAGTGGAATGTTGTGGTAGTTATCATACAGCGGTAAAACCAGAAATTGTTGCCAGACGTGCACATTTGATTTTAGAAAATGCGATAGAAAATGGGGCAGACATAGTGGTGACAAGTTGTCCTTTGTGTTCTTTTAATCTTAAAGAACGTCAGAAGGACATCAAACGCCTTTATCCGGGTTTTAAAGGCCTTCCTGTGTTCTACTTCACGGAAGTAATGGCTGAAGCATTTGGAATTACAAAAATATTGAAGGGCATCTGATGCGTATTGGGGTATTTATTTGTCATTGTGGAAAGAACATTGCAGGTGTAGTGGATGTAAAGGAGTTAGTGGAACGTGCATCCAAGTTAAAAGATGTAGTTTATGCCACTGACTACGTGTATCTTTGCAGTGAACCTGGTCAGAAGGAAATTCAAGAAAAAATAGAAGAGCTGGAATTAACACACGTAGTTATTGCTGCCTGTAGTCCGAAAATGCACGCTACTACCTTTGCCCGAGCTGTCAAAGGAGTAGGTCTTAATCCCTATTTGCTAGAGATTGCCAATATCAGAGAACACTGTTCTTGGGTGCATCATGACAAACCCGAGATAGCTACGGAGAAGGCATTTAGGTTAATCAAAGCTGCGGTTGCTAAAGTAAGACTGGCTGAGCCATTAGAACCGATTAAAGTGCCATTGACCAGGAAGGTTTTGGTTATTGGTGGTGGTATTGCTGGTATCCGGACAGCCTTAGACATTGCTAATGGAGGCTTTGAAGTCTATTTGGTAGAAAGAACTCCCTCTCTAGGTGGGCACATGGCCCAGTTAAGTGAGACCTTTCCTACTTTGGACTGCTCTGCTTGTATTTTAACTCCTTTAATGGTGGAGGCAGCTCATCATAAGAATATCCATGTAATCACCTATGCGGAAGTAAAGAATATAAAAGGAATAATAGGTAATTTTAAGGTCACCATTGAAAAAAAACCTCGGTATGTTATTCCGGAAAAATGCACCGGTTGTGGTGATTGTATGGATGTTTGCCCGGTAATAGTACCTAATGAGTTTGACCAAGGTTTGGGAGCACGAAAGGCAATTTATGTGCCTTTTCCCCAGGCCGTGCCGCTGGTTTATACCCTTGATTTAGAAAACTGCCTGAATACTCAAAAATTGGTGGTCTGTGAGCAGTGTTATAAAGCCTGCGGTCCTAGAGCCATTAATTATTTGATGGAACCGCAGGAGATAGAAATAGAAGTAGGTGCGGTTGTAATAGCGACAGGTTTTGATTTGCTACCAATAGAAAACTTAAAAGAATACGGGGGGGGAAAATACCCAGATGTGGTTACAGGTTTGGAGTTTGAAAGACTCCTTTCTGCTTCTGGACCTACTGGGGGTGTTGTAAGACGGCCTTCAGATGGTAAAATTCCCAAAAGGGTGGTTTTCATTCAGTGTGCGGGTTCAAGGGATCCGGAACATGGGTGTCCCTATTGTTCCAAAATTTGTTGCATGTACACGGCCAAGCAAGCATTACTTTACAAACACGTAGTGCCTGATGGTGAGGCATATGTGTTTTTTATTGATGTCAGGGCGGCCGGTAAACGCTATGAAGAATTTGTGCAGCGGGTAATGGGAGAGGAAAGGATAGTATACCTGCGGGGTAAAGTCTCCAAGGTATTTCAACGAGAAGATAAACTTGTGGTTTGGGGGGCAGATACAATAAGTGGAATGGCAGTAGAAATAGAAGCGGATATGGTTGTATTGGCTCCAGCTGTAGTTCCTAGCAAAGGAACGGCTGATTTGGCTAAACTTCTTAAAGTCTCTGTAGATGAATTCGGATTTTTAAGTGAAGTCCATCCCAAATTAAGACCTGTGGAATCGGTAAGTCCAGGTGTTTATCTGGCTGGTGCAGCTCAAGCCCCAAAGGATATTTCTGAAACTGCAGCCCAGGCAAGCGCCGCTGCAAGTAAAGTTTTAAGCCTTCTTTCCCAAAAGGAGGCCACGTTGGAGCCAATTGTTGCCCATGTAGATAAAGAGTTATGTATAGGATGTGGGCTTTGTTGGAAGGCGTGTCCATTTAAGGCAATTACCATGGTAAGAGAGGAAAAAAGGGAAGGCAAAAAGAGAAGAAGATACGCCAAAGTGGAAGAGGCGGTATGTCAAGGATGTGGGGTCTGTATGGCTATTTGCGAGAAGAAGGCGATTAATGTGGCAGGATTTACTTATGACCAATTGTCTGCCCAAGTGAAGGCATTGTTAGAGGATGAATAAATGGTGATTAGGAAACCGTTAAATTTAGCTAAATTCAAGGTTCCCAAAGGCAGAGTGATTGTTTTGGCCGAACGATGTAAGGAATGCGGTTTATGTATTGAGTACTGTCCCAAACAGATTTTGGAATACTCTGAGGATTATAATGAGAAAGGCTTCCATTATCCCGTTGTAAAGGCTGGCATGGAAAATGAGTGTATTTTTTGTTTGTTTTGCCAAGAAATATGCCCTGACTTTGCTATTTTTAGTGAAAAAGAGGAGTGAAATATGGGTAAAGACGTTTTGACAGGTGTGCATTTTTTGAGTGGAAACCATGCCTGTGTTGAAGGGGCAATTGCGGCTGGATGTCGTTTCTATGCGGGTTATCCTATTACCCCTTCTAATGAAATTGCTGAACGTATGTCTGTAAGACTGCCACAGGTAGGCGGTATTTATATCCAAATGGAAGATGAACTTGCTTCTATGGCGGCATTAGTAGGTGCTTCTTGGGGTGGTGCCAAGCCCATGACCGCTACATCGGGTCCAGGACTCAGCCTTATGCAAGAAAATATAGGCTTGGCCGCCATGACAGAATCACCTTGCGTTGTTGTAGATGTGCAAAGGGGGAGTCCTTCTACAGGTTTGCCTACTTTAGTAGGACAAGCAGATGTAATGCAAGCCCGATGGGGCAGTCACGGGGATTACGAGATTATTGCTCTGGCCCCATCTTCCCCTCAAGAATGTTTTGACTTTATGATCAAGGCCTTTAATCTAGCTGAAATCTGGCGGGTGCCAGTAATCTTTCTAAGTGACGAAAGTGTAGCTCATCTTTCCGAGAGGGTAGTTATTCCACCTAAAGAAGAAATTAAATTAGTTACTAGAAAAAGACCTAGTGTGCCTCCAGAAAAATTTTTACCCTTTAAACCAGGGTCTGATTTAGTACCAGAGATGCCAATTGCTGGTGAAGGCTATCGCGTTCATGTAACCGGTTTGACCCATAATGAAAAGGGTTACCCTGATTTGAGTGCTAAGGTCCACAATAAATTGGTGCCTCGCTTAGTAAACAAGATAAGAAAAAATGCAGATAAAATTGTAGAGTATGAAGAACTTTTTACCGAAGACGCTGAAGTAATATTGGTTACCTTTGGTATTTCTACTCGTATCTGCCGGGATGTGATTAAGCGGGCCCGGGCAGAAGGGCTGAAAGTGGGTTTATTCCGGCTGATTACAATTTGGCCCTTTCCGGAAAAGCGCATAATGGCATTGGCTCAAAAAATAAAAGCCTTCGTCACGGTGGAAATCAATTTGGGGCAGGTGGCCATAGAGATGGAAAGGATAGTCAAAGAACGGTGTAAGACATTTTTAATCCCTAATGCAGGTGGAGCGGTTCACGATCCGGATGAGGTATTTGCCGAGGTTAAACAAATTGTTAGTGGGCTAGTGGAGTAAAAAACACCAGTCATAGATCACCAATATTAAACAGGGAGTAGACAATGGGACAGAAGAGACATCCAATGGGTGTTTTAATTCGGGAAGACCGTATGCCACATATATTTTGCCCAGGATGCGGTATAGGTGCTACCATCAGCAATATAGCTGAAGCTTTATTAGAAAGTAGTCTGGATCCCGATAAGGTGTCCGTGGTTTCTGGGATAGGCTGTTCAGGACGGGCGGCAGGTTACTTTAAACTGGATGGATTTCATACTACGCACGGTCGTCCTATTGCCTTTGCCACGGGTTTAAAACTTACCAATCCAGATTTAACTGTTATAGTCTTTAGTGGTGACGGAGATTTGACCACAATTGGTGGTAACCACCTAATTCACGCCGCACGGCGCAATATGGATATGATTGTGATATGTATTAATAATTTTAATTATGGCATGACCGGGGGACAAATGGGAGGTACTACCCCTACCGGCACCTGGACGACTACTTCTGTATATGGCAACTATGAGATGCCTTTTAATCTTCCTTTGTTGCTTACTGCTTGTGGTGCCAATTATGTGGCCAGGTGGACGTCTGCTCATTCCCATTACATTAAGAAGTCGTTCCTGGAGGCGTTAGAGAAAGAAGGTTTTTGTTTTATTGAAGTTATTTCTGCCTGTCCTATCAATTGGGGCCGAAGAAATAAACTGCGGACAGGTAAAGATATGGTGAAGTTCTTTTTAGATCACACGGAAATAAAAGAAAATCCCGACCCGGCCGAGGCCCTTATTCAGATGGATACTCCTATTTTATGCGGTGTTTTTGCCAATAAGGATAAACCAGGCTATTTACGGGCGATGCGTGAAAGACTTTCCCAAAGAGTAGGAATAGATGTATTCAGAGGAGATGGTAAAGTTGAATTGCCAGAGACAGAAGAAAAGCTCCAAAAAACAGTAGAAAGGCCCAAAAAGGTAGAAGAGGTAAAGATTAAACTGGCTGGAATTGGAGGCCAAGGTATTGCTTTGTTAGGTTTGATTATGGGCCGAGCGGCCTGTATTTTTGATGGCAACCAAGCCGTTTATTCTCAAGAATATGGGGCGGAAGCAAGAGGCGGTGCTTCTGCTTCTAGCGTAATTATTTCTTCGGGGAAAATAGATTTTCCTTATATTAAAAATCCGGATGTTATGGTTGTTATGGCCCAGGGGGCCTTTAGAAAATACAGAAAGGAAGTTCAGCCCAACAGCATTTTATTCATAGATAAAGATTTGGTGAAGCCGTACGATTTGCCAGAAGGGGTTCAGGTTTACGCGGTTCCTGCCACCCGTTTGGCCGAGCAGGTGGGACGGAAAGTGGTGGCCAATATTGTCATGTTAGGTTTTATTTCCTCCCTGACGGACTACTTTAGTTTAGAGGCAGTGAAATCTGCCTTAAAAATGTCCGTGCCAAAAGGAACAGAGGAATTTAATTTAAAGGCCTTTGAGGCGGGATATACATACGGGGAGAAGCTGAAGAGGGGAGAGGAGTAAGGGATAATAAGGAGACTACATATTACTCATTATGCATAACGGAATGAGGAGGCCGAAATGGCAGAATTCCAATATACAGTCGGAGATAAGACAATTGTTCCATCTGGAACAAAGATGATTCCCATTTTTGTTATGGGAAAGCGTTACGAAGTGCCAGAAGGGTTGACCATTCTTAAGGCTTTAGAATATGCGGGATTCCGGGTAATAAGGGGTTGTGGATGTCGGGCAGGGATTTGTGGGGCTTGTGTTACAGTCTATCGGTTGGCAGATGATTACCGTCTGCGATTTGGGCTTGCTTGTCAGACCACTGTTCAACCAGATATGTATCTGGCTCAGGTTCCCTTTGTGCCAGCAAATAAAGCCGTCTATAATTTAGATGAACTTACCCCTGACATTGGCACGATAGAAAAACTCTATCCAGAAACCTTTCGCTGTCTTGCCTGTAATACTTGCACTAAGGCCTGTTCTATGGATATCCCGGTCATGGACTATATTCAGGCCTTAATCAAAGGAGATATCAAAGCAGCGGCTGAGATATCACATAGCTGTATTATGTGTGGTATGTGTAGTTTACGTTGTCCAGCAGAGATTCAGCACTTCCATGTGGCTATGTTAGCACGTCGTCTTTACG
>JAGHCL010000010.1 GCA_021160485.1 Candidatus Desulfofervidaceae bacterium | reverse complement strand
TGTGCATGATTTAAAAAGATGGATAGAAGCAAGGTATGCCCAAACTGCCCTGCGAATGATGAACATTCACATCCTTTCTTTTGGTTTTAAATTTGGTTTACCTTATGAAGCTGATTTGCTCTTGGATGTGAGATTCCTTCCTAACCCCTATTTTGTGCCAGAATTAAAGGAGCTAGACGGAAGGCAAGCAGTCGTTAAGGACTACGTCTCAAAAGGTGGAGAAATGCAAATTTTCTTGGAAAAAACCCTTGATTTGCTTCAATTCCTTTTACCTCTTTATAAACGAGAAGGTAAAAACTATCTCAACATTGCTATTGGTTGCACTGGGGGGAAGCATCGTTCTGTTGTAGTTGCAGAAGTCCTTGCAGAAAGGCTAAAAAAGTATCTGACAAAGAAACAGGATTATAATATTTCCTTAACACACAGGGATATTCGGGCGGAGTAAAAGATGATAGGAATTGTGCTTGTTACCCATGGCAATTTAGGTCAGGCCCTTTTAGAAGCAGCTACTTTCATTAGTGGTAAAGTTAGAGGGATTAAAGTTGTAAGCGTTCAAGATGAAGCTATAGATGACTTAAGAGAAGCCATTGCCAAAGCCATTAAAGAAGTAAACACAGGTAGCGGAGTGTTAATTTTGACAGACATGTTTGGAGGAACACCGTCTAATCTCAGTTTTTCTTTTTTAGAACCCGGAGAAATTGAAGTAATCACTGGAGTTAATTTGCCCATGCTTTTAAGTGCCATTAATAAACAAGAAAATAGCAGTTTGTCAGAGTTGGCCACATTTGTTAAGACAAAAGCTTTAACCTCTATTATCCTAGCAAGTGAGGAATTAAACCAATAATGTGGCTGGTTACCCCAGCCCAAACTGCTGATGTGAATTCAATCTATGAGATTGAACAGGAAAACTTTTCTACCCCCTGGAGCAAACTATCCTTTTATGAAGAACTTAAACATCATTATAGTCATTTATGGGTAGCTAGAGATGTATCAACCCAAGAAATTATCGGGTTTATCTGTTTCTGGATTATTTGGGATGAAATGCACATTTTAAACATTGCTGTGCGCAAAATCCTACAAGGAAAGGGCATAGGCAGCCTTTTGATATCTAAAGCCCTTAATTATGCCGGGTCAAAAGGGGTGAAGCGGGTTAAATTAGAAGTCCGTGCATCAAACCAAAGGGCCATCTCTCTATACAAAAAGTTTGGTTTTAAAAAAGTAGGAAGACGCTACCGGTATTATTTGGATACAGGCGAAGATGCTATTCTTATGGAGCTAGAATTAAAAAATAGTTGAAATCTCTCCCTATTTTAAGGTATATGAATAAAAGGCTAAAAGCTAATACATGTGGGAATGGGTGCAAAGAACACAAATAAGGGAGGAGGCTTATGAGAGTAAAAATAGGTATTAATGGTTTTGGACGGATAGGAAGATATTTATTACGGGTTATCCATGATAGAAACCTTGATGTAGATGTAGTGGCTATTAATGCCAGGTCAGATGTGAATATGTATGCTCATTTACTTAAATACGATTCTGTGCATGGCAAGTTTCCCGGTACAGTAGAAGTAAAAGGAGATAATCTGGTAGTTGATGGGAAGGAAATAAAGATGACGCGGGTTACAGATGACCCTTCTAAAATACCATGGGGAGACTTGGGAGTAGATATTGTTATGGAAACAACGGGAAAATTCCGGGATAAAGAAAGTTGTATGAAACATTTGCAAGCTGGGGCTAAAAAGGTAATTATCAGTGCCCCAGGCAAGGGAGTAGATGCAACTATTGTCATGGGCGTTAACGAAGAAATCTATGATCCCCATAATCACCATATTATCTCCAATGCTTCCTGCACCACTAATTGTCTGGCTCCAGTGGTAAAGGTAATTCATGATGCTTTTACCATCAAGAAGGGCTTTATGACTACCGTTCATTCTTATACTATGGATCAACGTCTCTTAGATGGTTCTCATAAAAAAGACTTTCGCCGCGCCAGGGCCGCCGCCATGTCTATGGTGCCTACCACCACCGGTGCTGCTATCGCCGTGACAAAGGTCATTCCTGCTTTAGAGGGGAAATTAGACGGCGTTTCCATTCGTGTGCCCACCCCAAATGTGTCCATCGTAGATTTAGTGACCAAAGTTAAAAAGGACACTACGATAGAAGAAGTCAATTCTGCTCTCAAAGAGGCAGCAGAAGGAAAACTAAAAGGTATATTGGCCTACACCGAAGATCCCCTGGTTTCTGTAGATTATATCGGTGATCCACATTCAGCCATTGTAGATGGTAAATTAACCAATGTAATTGATGAAAATCTCATTAAGGTCTTTGCCTGGTATGATAATGAAGCAGGTTTCAGTCACAGGATGATGGATTTGGCTCTTTATGTAGCTGAAAGATTGTAGTGTATGGGACGCAAAGTGAAAGGATTCACAGGACAAAGCCTTTCCCTCTAGGCTTTTGCCTGTAGTCCCGAGTGCTAGCTTTAAACAGGCATACACATGTAAAAGGAGGTTCTTATGCTCTATATCAATGAAATAGATATCAAAGAAAAACGTCTTTTTATTCGGGTAGACTGCAATGTGCCTTTAGATAAAAATCTAAACATTACCGATGACACCCGTATCAGGCGAATTTTACCTACCATAAACTACGCCTTAGATGAAAATGCCGCTATTATCCTATCTTCCCACTTAGGAAGACCAAAGGGGAAACGCATACCAGAAATGAGTCTTGCACCAGTAGTAAAACGCCTTAGTCGGCTATTACATAAAGAAGTAAAATTGGCCCCTGATTGTGTGGGGGAAGAAGTAAAAAAAATGGTAGCAGAAATGCAACCTGGAGATGTTATCTTTCTTGAAAATCTCCGTTTTCATCCTGGAGAAACAGCTAATGACCCAGAATTTGCCAAAGAACTGGCCAGTTTGGCTGAGATTTATATTAACGATGCCTTTGCTGTATCTCACCGGGCACACGCCTCAGTCGTAGGAGTGCCTCAATATACAGAAATTTGTGCGGCTGGCTTTCTGCTTAAAGATGAACTCACTTATTTTCACCGGGCATTAGAAGACCCAGCCAGGCCTCTGGTGGCAGTTATTGGGGGGAGCAAGGTATCAAGCAAGTTGGAAGCCTTAGAAAATTTATTAAAACGGGTGGACAAAATGATTATTGGCGGTGCCATGGGCAACACCTTTTTAAAAGCCATAGGTTATGACGTTGGTAATTCTTTTGTAGAAAACGACTTGTTGGAAACAGCAGAGAAATTGCTAAAAAAAGCACACAACAATGGAGTTAAACTCTATTTGCCTGTGGATTGCGTTGTGGCTGAGGCCATAGAACCTCCAGCCGAAACAAAAATTGTGCCTGTGCAGGAAGTGCCCAAACGGTGGTATATTCTGGACATAGGTCCAGCCACCACTACTCTGTTTGGGGAGGCATTACAAAACGCCAGAACAATTGTTTGGAATGGACCTATGGGGGCTTTTGAAATGGATGCCTTCAGCCGTGGCACAATGGCCATGGTTCATCATATTACCAACACCTACGCCTTGACAATCGTTGGCGGGGGAGATACAGATGTAGCTATTCATAAAGCTGGAGCTTCAGATAAATTTTCTTATATTTCTACAGGCGGGGGGGCCTTTTTGGAATTGCTTGAAGGTAAGACCCTCCCAGGGATAGCAGTTTTGGAAGAATGTGCTAAGAGGACAAAAAATGAATAGGCGGCCATTTATTGCTGGCAACTGGAAGATGTATAAAACCATAGCCGAGGCCATAAATCTAGTTAAGGGCCTGCTGTCACACCTTCCTGATCCTGAAAAGATAGAAGTGGCAGTAGCTCCTCCCTTTACTGCTCTTTATGCAGTAGCCACCCAGATTAAAAACACGGCCTTAAAACTAGCTGCACAAGATACCTTCTGGGAAAAAGAAGGGGCTTATACTGGAGAAATCTCCCCCCTCATGCTTAAAGACATTGGGTGTGAATATGTCATCATTGGCCATTCAGAACGGCGGCAGTATTTCGGCGAAACTAACCAGACTGTAGCTAAAAAAATCAAGGCAGCTTTGACATATGAACTCAAACCTATCTTGTGTGTAGGAGAAAGTTTACAGCAACGGGAAAAAGGGCAGACCTTTGAAGTAGTGAAGACCCAACTTCTTGGAGGATTGGAAGGAATACCCCAAGAGGAAATGAAAAAGCTCACTATCGCTTATGAACCGGTATGGGCTATTGGCACAGGGAAAACGGCTTCGCCGGCCCAGGCCCAGGAGGTTCATGCCTATTTACGGAAGGTGTTAACAGAAAAGTGGGGTGGAAATATAGCAGAAAGCATCAGGATTTTATATGGTGGTAGTGTAAAAC
>JAGHCL010000111.1 GCA_021160485.1 Candidatus Desulfofervidaceae bacterium | reverse complement strand
GAGCTATTAAATAAAAAACTTCTTTAAACAATAACTGGTATCAAATTGAAGGATAGAGTTGATGAGTCATTTTGTTCCTCCTTATGCAATTTATTTTTGCATACTAAGGAGGAAGCTTCAGGCGGGTTCTCAGGAAATGGGCTTTAGCTTAAGGCAAGTGACCATTTCCGAGAACGAAGCAGTTAGCCTCGAAGCTTCGTCCTTTTTTATTATCTCTAGGCCGGTCTTCCGACTCGAGGATCATCCTACTCGCCCTGTTGAATAACTTTCTTAAGGAAATTCAACAGGACTCGCCCTGGTGAATAAAATTTTCTTTTTGGGATGTTCACCAGGGCGAGCTGGAGCCTTCCCCTTGCCACCTTTAACCGAGCTCCTTAATTTTTGAGGAGTCGTGGTCAAAAGGTGCCAAGAGTGGCTTTATTTCCAGCTTTCGTCCCCTCTCACGGCTGCGGGCCAGTGCCGGATTTTCACCGGCTTCCCGTTTCACCCTGAAGTCAGGGAACCTAGAGATATTTTTTCTATAATTTTTTGAGGGAATGTATATTTAGAATCTCATGTTGTCAACTATATTTTAAAAGCTTTAAAAAGGAAATTGCTATTTATATGTCGGCAGAAGCTGTGTGTCTAAGAGCTAAAGAGTTAATTTTTATAATGATCTTTTTTTTCTGGAATTAAAGGCTCTCCCCTTTTTATTTTTTGTTTAATTTCTTCGGCTGTTTTCTCAATAGCTAAAAACCGCTTTGCTGTAGATGGATGAGTGCTTCCTTTTAAGTTGATGGCTAAAGGATGAGTAGCTGCCATACGCCTCCATAACTGGGCAGCTCCTGAGACATCATATCCTGCGCGAGCAGCATAATAACATCCCACATAATCTGCCTCTGCCTCAAATTCCTGGCTAAAGAGCAATTGTCCTGTTTGTGCTCCTATTCTTGTTACATTTACTCCTGTTAATTCACTTACAATAGCACCTAAAAGAGTTCCAATCGTTCTATTTACAGCTTGTTTTTGGAGGTGGCCCATGGTATTATGGGCTAATTCATGGCCTATAATTAGAGCCAATTCATCATCAGAATCTAAAAATCTCATCATTCCTGAAAAAACAACAACATGTTGACCATCTGCATATGCATTTACCTGATCGCTATTTTTTAATATTATTGGATAATCACATATACAAACTGGTTTAATTACAATGTTAAGTTTTTTGGTTTTACGTTCTATTGATAAAACAATTTTTTCGCCATGGTTATGTTTCAAAACTTGGCTTAAGATTTCTATTCCTTTTGTGCCTGGCAATAAATGTTGGTTGTTAACAGCATAGATTACATCTCCTGGTTTTAAACCTGCTTTTTCTGCTGGTGAAGTAGGTATTACATAGAGGACTGTTGGGTATTCTCTGAGGCCATATAAATGCATATAGGCCTGCCGATAATTTTTTGATATGCTTTCTTGGGTGAGATAAATAAAGCCCCAATCATATCTTATTTTTTTCCCACATAATGGCGCATTGGCTTGAAGAATGCGAAAGCCTACTCTCTGGAGACGTTTATACAATTTTACAAACTCTAACACAGCCAATTCTCTTTGTTTTTCTGCTTCCTGTGCAGCTATTTCTTCACTAATCTGTGGCACCCTGGTTGTTGGAGCACAGGCAGAACCTAAAAGTAAAAAAATCAACATAATTAACCAAAAAGAGCATGTGGATACGTATAATTTATATTCCTTCATCTCTATTCCCCCTAACGTGCTCAAAAATTTGAACTTTCTTTTACAGAAAAATTTTTAGTGACCTCAATTTTTTCCTATTCCTATCCTAAAATTTTTGACCTGTTAAAAATAATATCAAAAGGGAATATGGCTGGCAAATCTATTTTTATCTAAATTAGTCGACGCTTAAAAGATATATAATTCACTGACAGGACTTTCAGAGTTAATTTAGAAAGTTTTGCTAAAACCCGCATCAATTAAGGGTTTGGAGCACTTCTTTAAGTAGAACCTATCATATTTTATTAATTTTTCATTATTTTTTGTAGTTTTTTCAAGGAAAATTTATTTTTCTTGCAATTGTAGAACCTATTTATTATAATATTTTTATGGCACATTTATATAAAAAGAAAATTAAAGGTAGAACCTATTGGTATTTGAGAGAAACTGTCAGAGAAGGTAAAAAGGTTAAGGTAAAATGGCAAAAGTACCTAGGCACACCTGATAGTATTCTTAAAAGACTCAAAAAAGCTGAATCATCTGGTGTGCCTCTGAGGATCCAAAGTGAGGAATTTGGATCAGTGTTCATCGTTAATGAGTTAGAAAATATCATTAACACCATTGGCATTGTTGACTCTATTGTCAAACCAAATCCTCGTGAAAAAGGCCCATCTGTAGGAGAATATTTTTTTATGCCTGGGCTAATCGTTTGATAGAGCCTAAAAGCAAAAATGCTATTGGCCAATGGTACAGAAAAACCGCCATAAGTTTTATTCGCAAAATTTGTATTTCAGACCTTACTTCTGACAAGTACTGGAAAAAATGGAATAGGGTTTCCCCACAACAGATAGATGCTATTCAAAGGGCCTTTTTTGAAAAAGTTTGGGCTACCAGAAAAAGGTCACCGAAATGCTTACTATTTGACACAACCAATTATTACAGCTACATGGCCTCAAGCACAAAGTCAGAGTTATTTGAACGTGGCCACAACAAGGACAGCAAGCATCACCTTCGCCAAATAGGTCTTGCTCTTGTTGTAGATTCGGACACTAAATTACCTTTATTTTACCGAGAATATAAAGGAAATGAGCATGATTCAAAAGTCTTTAACAGCATTATAGATGAGATGTTTGGGGTCCTTTGCGAATTTAATCAGGAAAATACACACATGACTGTTGTATTTGATAAAGGGATGAACAGTGAAGATAATATTGCCTTTATTGATAACCATCCTCAGATACATTTTATTACTTCCTATTCTACCTATTTTGCCGAGGACCTTGCAAAAAAGGATTTAAAATATTTTAAGCCATTAAATATAGAGCATAATGTTAGGTTAAAGGAGAAGAACCAAACCGAAGATTTGTTGCTTGCATATCGTACTAGAGTTGAACTTTGGGGCAAAGAGCGAGTAGTTGTTGTCACTTTTAATCCTCGCACACACCGAAAGAAGCTTCACACATTTAGGATTAAACTGGAAAAAGTGCGCCAGGCACTTCTAAAATTTCGGCAGAAATATCGTGAGCAGAAACCTCATTGGAAAAACTTCAAAACTATTAAAGATCGTTATATAAGACTGTGCAAGAAACTTCATATAGGCACTCAATATTACCATCTTGAACTCACATCAGATAAAAAATCCATATCCTTCAGAAAAAATCAATATGAGATCAAGAAAACAGAATCAAACTTTGGTCGTCAAATAATAGTTACTGATAATATTAACTGGAGTACAGAAGAAATAGTCCAGGCCTCGCTTGACCGTTGGATTATAGAGAAGGAATTTCGAGATACGAAATCATCAGTATCAGTTCAACCTATATACCATTGGACAGACAACAAGGTACGGTGTCATCTTCTCACCTGTGTAATTGCCTTCACCATGAAACGTCTTTTAGAACTCAAGGTAGAACCATATCTAGGACAGGTGACAGCAGAAAAGATAATAGATCAGATGCGAACCCTAGATTCTTTAATTGTATGGGAGCCCGGGGCCAAGAAGCCCCGTTGGCAACTTGCAGAACCTACACAATTTCAAAAAGACGTGCTCAAAGCCTTTGGATACTACATAGACGACAATTGGGTTCTACAACCTATAAAACAATAACATGCTATAATTACCGAATAAAAAAACACCAAACTATCACTTATCTCTGAAAGTCCTGTCAAAGTCGAGTGACAGAAGATGTTGAATCAGCGATTTTAGATGACATTAGATACGCTGATGCTTACAAAAACTGTTCTGAAAGAAATCCGCTTAAAAAAGTTGAAGAATATATAATTTAAAGATCTTCAGGCGCAATTAGTCCCTCATATCAATAACTCTTTTTGATTTTGCAAAAGTACGGGGCAGTTTTCCAAGGCCCACAAGCTCCACTTCAATTCTCACCAATAACTTCTTTCTTAAGAGATCGCTGATGGTCTTTTTAAGATTTTCATCCATGTCCTTTGTGACATATTCAGCCCGCTCCACCTTTAATTTCATATGATCCAGTCCATTTTTTCTATATAACTCTATTTGATATTCACTGCTCACCTCTGGGATTCTTTCCAAAATTTCTGCAAGTTGAGTTGGATATATGTTAACTCCTCTAAAGATAATCATATCATCTGATCTTCCAACAATCTTGTCGTGCCTTGGAAGCATTAATCCACATGGACACTCACCTGGAATCTTTCTGGACAAATCCCTTGTCCTGTATCTAATTAGCGGGGCAGCTTCTTTGCTTAAAGTGGTCACCACCATCTCTCCAATCTCTCCATCTTCAACAGGCTCAAGGGTCTTTGGGTCAATTATCTCCAAGATAAAGATATCTGCAAAATAGTGAATTCCAGAGTGTGCTAAGCACTCTAAGCCAGTGCCTGGGCCATACAACTCTGTCATCCCTGGAATATCAAAGGAATCTTCTAGTCCAAGGATCTGTTCTATTCTCTTTCTCATCTTGGGAGTATGTGGCTCAGCACCAAATATGGCCTTTTTTAAAGAAATATCTTCAGGATTAAGACTCATTTTTTTCACTTCCTCAGAGAGCAAAAGTGCCATAGAGGCAGTTGAACAAAGACATGTTGGTTTTAAATCCTGCAAAAATTGCAAATGAATCTCCAAATTCCCAGGACCAATTGGCAACGCAGTTGCCCCAAAATGTTCACATCCAAGCTGAAATCCAACTCCTGCTGTCCAGAGTCCATATCCAACTGCAATCTGCACCCTATCTTCTTCAGTGAGACCAGCTATCTCAAAACACCTGGCCATCATCATCTTCCATACTTCCACATCATTCTTTGTATAGGCCAAAATTTTTCTCTTTCCAGTTGTGCCAGAAGATGCATGTATCCTTATAACATCCTTCATGGGAACTGATAAAAAAGGAAAAGGATAATTTTCCCTCAAATCCTCTGCTGTTGTAAATGGAAGATGCTTTAAATCATCTAAAGATTTGATATCTTCAGGCGAAATTCCATGCTCTTTTAGTCTTTTTCTATAAAATTCACTGCCATTATATACGTGCTCCACTGTCCATTTAAGTCCTTTTAATTGAATATCCCTTAACTGGTCTTCTGAATATTC
>JAGHCL010000215.1 GCA_021160485.1 Candidatus Desulfofervidaceae bacterium | reverse complement strand
TTTCAATATAATCCAATACCCGACGTACTTTTTCTAAGTATGTTTTTTTACTCTGATTGCTTCCTAAAAACTGTCCCCTGAAAGGAGAAAGATTAGGTGAAGGCATGGATAAGGGGAGGGAAGCCTGTTTAAACCAAATCCACCATGTTTTTTGAAAATGGTCATATTGTAGAAAACTATCATAGGCAGCAAGATAGATTTGAGGAATTAAACTATCTTTCTCCCCAGCAGGAGGCAATTTTTCAAACCACTGTCCCAGTTCATATCCCAGATATCCGGCAATAAAACTGGAAGCATGTTGGTTTAAAAAAGAAAATAGACTTTCAGGATTTGTTTCTTCAACATCGGCTTTAAATACAGCTACGGGTTCCCAGGCCAGGTAAGAATATCTTTCTTGAAAAGAAGGGCGCTGCGTTTCTAATAGGATGGTTCCTGGAAGGTGAGATACACATGGGAAGAAATCTACTAAAACACCGGATGAATTAAGTCTGACTTTCTGCCAGGGAGTCATTTACTCCCCTACAAACCTAACCGGGCCAGTTCTTCTATTAACTTACGCTGTTCGGGGGTGAGATACTTAGGCACCTGAACAATAACACGGACATAAAGGTCACCACGTCCCCCTTCTTTTAATCGTGGCATTCCATAACCCTTCAACCGCAATTTGGTGTGAGATTGAGTGCCCGGAGGAATTTTTACTTCTAAAGTTTTACCTTCCAGGGTAGGTACATTGACAGTTGCCCCTAAAGCCGCCTGTGAGAAAGTAATCGTGCGGTCTATATATAAATCATCTCCCTCTCGTTTAAAGAGGGAATGTTCCATTACTCTAATTTTAATGTAAAGGTCTCCGGCTAAGCCCGTTGGGCCAAATTCACCCTTACCTGCCAGTCTTAATTTCTGCCCTGTTTTTACCCCTGGAGGAATTTTCACTACGATTTTTTCCTGTCTGCCACTACGTTCATAGGCAATTGTCTTTTCTCCTCCTTTAGCCGCTTCCTCCAAGGAAATGGGCAATTCGTAAATCAGATCAGGTCCTCTTACAGGGGTACGCCGAGGATGTTCATACCCTCCTGCAAAAGGTCCGGTGTGAGCACCAAAGGGTCCTCGCCGGGTACCTCTTGGCTTGTGACCAAAAAGATAAGAAAACAAATCATCAGTTCCAAAACCCAGGTCTTTAAATAAATCCCCAATATCAAAATTACGAAAGATATCTTCGGTCGTGTAACGTTGGTGAAATCCAGCTGCGCCCATTGCATCATATTGGCGCCTCTTCTCTGGATCGCCTAAAACAGCATAAGCTTCGTTAATTTCTTTAAATTTTTCCTCTGCTTCCTTGCTTTTATTGCGGTCAGGATGATATTTTAACGCCAAACGGCGATAAGCCCGTTTGATTTCCTCTTGGGTTGCGTTTTTAGGGACGCCTAAAATTTCGTAATAATCTTTATGCATACTATTTCTCCTCTGAGGTTTAAAATAACCACTTACCCTTATTGTGTCAAGAAAACTCCCACTAGGGGCAGGGGAAAAATATTTCTTCACCTGTCGATTATTTCAAAACCACAAATCAGGGCTCTCTTGACAAACCTTTCAAACCCTTTTACCTTTCCCTTTCATGCAAATGCAAACTCAATCTTTATTTTCCAGTCATTTATTAGATGCTCTAAATCCTGACCAGAAAGAGGCCGTGCTCGCTGAAGGCATTGTGCGGGTCATCGCTGCACCCGGTTCTGGAAAGACACGTACCCTTACCTATCGTACCGCCTATCTTATTGCGGCCAAAGGCATTGCTCCTACACATATTTTGGCCCTTACCTTCACCAAAAAGGCTGCTAACGAGATGAAACAGCGTTTAAATCAACTCATTGGAACCCAAAAAACAAAAAACTTATGGTGTTATACCTTTCATGCCTTTTGTTATAAGATTTTAAAGGCTGAAGGGATAGCGTTTAAATTACTAGAAGAAAAAAGACGTCTTTTGCTTCTAAAACATTGTTTGACGACCCACCAGGCCGAGCTCACCTTAAAGGAAACTAGTCAGTTTATCAGTCTGGCCAAAAACAATTTACGCCTACCGGCAGACTTTGCCAATGAGGCACGTTTAAGCCCCGTCATAGCGGAAAAACTGGCGATTTATGCCCTTTATGAGGAGAAGAAAAAAGAAGAGGGGGTGTTTGACTTTGACGACTTACAGATTCAAACATGGCAATTGTTTAAAAACAGACCTGAGGTTTTAGAAAAATACAGACAGAAATTTATCCACATTCTGGTAGATGAAGTTCAGGACGTAAATAAAGTGCAATTTGAACTTTTGCGCTTATTGGTGCCACCACAGAATAATCTTTTTGTGGTGGGAGATGATGCCCAGGCCATTTATCGTTTTCGGGGGGCAGTACCGCAGTATATCCTTCAGTTTGAACAGCTTTTTCCCCAGGCAAAGACCATCAAATTGGAACAGAATTACCGCTCAACTCGAAACATCGTTATGCTTTCTAACCGACTCATGCAACATAGCCAATGTAAAACCGAAAAGAACATCTGGACTACCAATAAAGAAGGGAAACCACCTCAAATTATTTCGGCCCTAAATCGGGAAGAAGAGGCTTTAAAGATAATAAAACATATCAAGGCACTTATTAAAAAAGGTGTTTCACCTCAAAATATAGCTGTTCTTTATCGGACTAATTACCAATCCCGTCCTTTGGAAGATGCTTGTATCCATACAGGAGTGCCTTATACGATTATTGGTAGCACGGGGTTTTACTTGCGTAAAGAAGTGAGAGATATGACGGCTTATCTGAAACTCATAGCTGATTTCAACAATGATGAAGCCTTCTTGGAAATATTTAATGTCCCTCCCCGAGACCTAGGTTTTTTGGTCCCCCTTTTAAAAGAAAAGAGTATAGAAACCGGTAAACCCCTTTTCCATTGCCTACCTCTAACCAACTATCCCTCAGCTGACACAAAAAAACGGGCTGAGCGATTTTACGGTATGATAAAAAAGTTGCATGAAATTTATAAACAACAGATATATAATCTGGGCCAGATCGTGAGGGAAATTCGTCGTTATACCAACTACGATGCCTATCTCGCGCGCCGAAAAGGCACTCCAGACGAATTCCGCTTAGAGACGATAGATGAACTGTGTATGAGTTTAGCGCGTTTTAAAGATGTAGGTAAGTTCCTGGCTTATTTACAAATTGCCCAGCAAGAAGGCCGTAAGAGAAAGGGGCAGCGTGTAAACCTGCTTACTATTCATAAGGCCAAAGGTTTGGAATGGCCGGTAGTGTTTTTGGCGGGGTGTAGTTTACAACTTTTACCTCATTATAAGGCCCATGATATAGAAGAAGAACGCCGCCTATGTTATGTTGCTATTACCAGGGCCAGAGAACAACTTTTTATTTCTTATGCAGGTTGGCCCTCTCCTTTTTTGAAAGAAATGATGGGATAGAATGGAGGAAACAATGTCTGACGAGAAACAAATGATTATCCCAAAAGAGGCTGAAGAAAAAGCATGGGAAATTGCTCGCTGGATGAATAAAAAAGACCAAATTGCGGTCAACTTTGGGATGAAGGTGTTAAACGTAAAACCGGGAAGTTGTGTGGTAGAGATGAAAGTAACAGAAAAGATGTTAAATGCCGTGGGCATTACCCATGGAGCTGTCACCTATGCCCTGGCCGATTTTGCCTTCGCGGTAGCTTCAAATAGCCATGGTCAGGTGGCGGTAGCGCTTAATGCACAAATACACTATCCAGCTCCGAGTAAAGCAGGCGACATACTTAGGGCAACCGCTACAGAAGAAACGAAAAGTCGCCGCACAGCCATTTACCGGATAGAAGTTAAACGGGCTGATGGGACACTAGTTGGTCTGTTTACAGGAACGGTGTTTAGAAGAGATGACCGGGTTGAGCAGTGGATGAAAGATTAATTAAAATTGCCCTGGCAAGTTTAATACCCATTTAGACACTATTTTTAATCCACTCTCTTGCCTGTTTTCTTGCCCAGGTGTCTAGCTCAAAGATAGTTTCAATATCCATATTGGTTACAGGCTGGTGAAGTCGCAAGATTTTTTCCAGTAAGTTAGGAATAGCCATAAATCCTATCTCCCTAGCCAGGAAGGCTTCTACTGCTACTTCATTAGCTGCATTAAGAACGACAGGTGCACTTCCACCTATCTTAGCTGCTTCTAATGCCAGTCTTAAGCAGGGAAAGCGATTTAAATCAGGTGGATAAAAAGATAAGGGTTGCTCACACAGATTTAACGGTTTGACGGGGAGGACCGTTCTTTCTGGATACTGCAAGGCAAAAGTAATAGGAAGACGCATATCAGGTTGACTGAGGTGGGCAAAGATGACCCCGTCAACAAATTCTATCAAAGAGTGGACGACACTCTGAGGATGAATGAGAATACGAATTTTATCCAGACTAAGTTCAAAGAGCCACATGGCTTCAATGACTTCTAATCCCTTATTCATAAGCGTAGCCGAATCAACACTTATTTTTGCCCCCATAGACCAGCGTGGGTGTTTAACTGCTTGTTCAGGGGTGATGGAAGCCAAACACGATGGGTCAGCATTCCAAAAGGGACCACCAGAGGCAGTAAGAATAATATTTTTTAAATGGTTTCGGTTTTGACCCAGCAGTAATTGAAAAATAGCACTATGTTCGCTATCTACAGGCAATAGCTGATTTTTCCTCTGAATGGCCTCTTTTACAATAGCCCCCCCTGCGACTAATGTTTCTTTATTTGCTAGGGCGACAGTTTTACCTGCCTTAAGGGCAGCTAGGGTGGGTCTTAACCCACTGATACCCACCATTGCTGAAACTACCAACGTAACTTCGGGATGAACTGCAATTTCGCTATAGCCTTCAGGACTATAAAGAATTTGAAGAGGTAAAGTTGAAGGTAAGGCTCCCTTTAATGCCTCTGCCCTTTCTCTATCTAATACACATACCACTTTGGGCTTAAATTGCATAATTTGCTTTTTTAAAAGGCCAATATTCTTTCCAGCACCCAAGCCAATGACCTTAAATTCTTCGGGGAATTGAGCTATTACTTCAAGCGTTTGTCGACCGATAGAACCAGTTGAACCCAGGATAGTTAAATATTTCATTTTATTTACCCAGAAACCATTGCCAACAATAATAACTCACCGGTAAAGCAAACAGAACTCCGTCTATTCTGTCTAATAATCCACCGTGTCCGGGCAAAATCTGACCGCTATCTTTACACCCTACATGGCGTTTTATAACAGATTCAAAAAAATCTCCTGTTTGTTCTGTTAAAGCCAGCATGAAAGCCAAAAATACAGTTTTAAAAGGGCTGATAGGAAGAAAATAGGCTGTAATCACGCCTAATATAACAGCAGCACCAAGGGCACCGCCTAAGCCCTCCCATGACTTTTTGGGACTAACAGCCGGGTAGAGCTTATGTTTGCCAAAATTACACCCTATATAAAAGGCACCTGTGTCACTGGCAAAGACAATAAGCAGTGTCCAAAGGAGTAAGAAGCGCCCTTGAGGGAGAGATAAAAAAGAGAATGCATGTCCTAGCAGTAAGGCAGGATAGACTAAATTAAGGCTCGTGGCGGGTAAAAAAGAAGCAAGTTCAGGTTTATAACCATAGGCCCAGATGAAATAAATAGCCAGGAAAAAGAAAGCAAGAGTGAGACCGAAAACAGGGGACTTGATAGCATAAGCAACTAGCACGATTAGAGAGAGAAAAAGTGTATAGAGAAATAAAAGGCCATCATGGGGCACCTTCCATAATCTACAATGTTCAAAGCTGGCTAAAAAGCCAATAAGGAAAACAAAAGAGGTAAAGATAAAAAAGGGAGCCCAGAGGATAATCCAGATAAGAATTGGTAACGCCACAAGGGCAGTGAGGATACGGTTGCGGTGAGTTTTATCCATTTTCTTTTAGTAGCTGTTCTGAAGTTTTCCCAAAACGGCGCTCTCGGCGCTCATAATCTTTCAGTGCCTCCAGAAATTGAGGCCGATGGAAATCCGGCCAGAAAGTAGGTGTAATATAAAATTCAGCATAAGCAGATTGCCAGAGGAGAAAATTACTCAAACGCATTTCTCCACCCGTTCTGATGATAAAATCAGGGTCCGGTAATCCCTTTGTCCAGAGATATTGATTAAACAAAGCTTCGTTTATGTCTTGGGGAGTAATTTTACCCTGTAGAGCTGCGTCCACTATTTCCTTCACCGCATTAAGAATTTCTTGCCGTCCACCGTAACTTAAAGTAAGATTGAGTATCATACTTTGGCAGTGAGAGGTATCAGTTATAACTTTCTGGAGCATTGTATATGTATTTTCAGGTAATAAACTTAATTCACCACTTGCCCGGAATTTGATATCCTGTTTGAGCATGGTGGGTAGCTCTTCGCGAAGGTAATTTTCCAACAATTGCATTAAAAAATCCACTTCTTCCTTTGGTCTTTGCCAGTTTTCGTAAGAAAATGTATAAAGGGTAAGGACTTTTATGCCTATTTCTCTCGCCGTTTCTATAATTTCTTTAGCGGTCTTTGTGCCCTCCTGGTGTCCAGCAATTCTGGGAAGCCCCCTCTGTTTGGCCCAGCGCCCGTTACCATCCATAATAATAGCCACATGCACCGGCAGTTTAGCTGGATCTATCACTAAGTTTTGGCTCATATTTTTCATAGTTTTTCACTACAATAGCCCTTAATAAATTGGCCAATCTATTTTTATCTCTTTCTGTATAACCAGCTACTTCAATGGGCTTGTCTACCACGATTATGACTTTACCTGGTTGTACCCGCATTCCTCCTTTGGGCAATATATGCCTCGTCCCAATAATCGTCACTGGCACAATGGGCACACCGGCACGTAAGGCTAACACAATTCCGCCACTTTTGAAAGGCCCAATCCGGCCATCTCGACTGCGGGTGCCTTCAGGAAAAACCACAATGGAATAACCCTGCTTTATTTTTTCTATCGCCTTTAAAAGGGCTTTATAGGCTTCTTTGACATTTTCTCTATCTATAGGGATACTACCGCAGGCCTTCATTCCCCAACCTACAATAGGGATATAGAAAAGGCTTTTTTTGGCCATCCATTTGAACTGCACAGGTAGATATCCCATTAGGGTAAAAATGTCATATTGACTTTGATGATTGGCAGCAAAGACATAAGGCTTTTTGGGGTCAATGTTTTCAAGCCCAATGAGGGTTACTTTTACGCCACTTACCCAAAGGATGGCTTTTGACCAAACACGTGCGAACAGATGTGGAACATGACGCTTTGTCCAAGGAAGAAGACTAGCAATAAGAGTAGGAGGATAAAGTATACAACTGATAACCGCTATCCATAAAAAAACAAAGAAGAACCGTAACATTAATTTAACCCTTTAAACACTTAATAAAAACTTTCCTGTGTCTGGGACCGTCAAACTCGCAGAAAAAAATACCCTGCCACGTACCTAAGATTAAACTTCCTTTTTCTACCATAACTGTCACTGAACTTCCAATCATACTGGCCTTGATATGGGCAGGAGAATTCCCTTCCAAATGTTTATAGTCAGCCTGCCAGGGAACAACCTGGTTAAGAATATTCAAAATATCTTCTTGCACAGATGGGTCTGCGTTCTCGTTGATTGTTATTCCCGCCGTAGTGTGAGGCACATACACCACACACAAACCATCATTAATTCCTTTTTGACGAACAACTTCACTGACTTTAGAAGTAATATCAATAAATTGTGTTTTTTTGGTGGTATTTACATAAATAACTTCACTCATAGATGCCTCCTACAAGGGCTTTGCGATTTTTTTAACAGAAAAGTTGTGCTGACTCAAGCGTAAAATCAGTAAAGATTGTCAAGAGTAATTGCAAGTGGTAGTATACAAATTAGGATTTATAAAAAATATTGTGAGGTATCCATGCAGCTAACTGTTCTTGTTAATAATTGTGTCCATCGTCCAGGGCTAAAAGCAGAACACGGGCTATCCCTCTGGCTGGAAGTAGAAAATCACGCCTATTTATTTGATACCGGTGCTTCAGGTCTGGTAGTTGAAAACGCCAGAACATTGGGAGTCCCTTTAGAAAAGGCCAGTGCTATTATTTTAAGCCATGGTCATTACGACCATACAGGTGGCCTTTTGGCTGTGTTAAAAACCATAAAAAAGAAAGTTACCATTTTTGCCCATCCTAGTATTTGGGAAAAAAAGGGACATTTAAGCGAAGTCGGTATTAGAAACATCGGCATTCCTTTTTCCAAAGAGGTGCTGGCAGAGGCTGGTGCTGACTTTGATTTATTTTCTGGCCCAAGAGCCATAGGAGCCAATATGTGGCTCACAGGTGAAATTCCTAGAAAAACTGTCTTTGAAAGGGTAGAATCTTCTTTAGTTCACGCTGAGGGTAATAGCTGGAAGCCAGATCCAATCTTGGATGATCAGGCCCTAATAATCAAAACTCAAAAGGGATTGGTTGTTATCACCGGATGTGCTCATAGTGGTATTATTAATACTATTACTTACAGCTTAGAATATGCCCGTACAGACAGACTATATGCTGTTATCGGGGGCTTTCATCTCTGGCATGCTTCTAAAGAACAACTTCGCCTAACCATGGAGTCAATAAGGGCTTTTAAACCAAGTTATCTTATTACCGGACATTGTACGGGGCTTACGGCAGCCATGGAATTAAAAGCATTCTTCCCCCAACAATGTCATTTCCTGGATGTAGGGTTAAAATTTGAACTCTAGCTTTCTGTAAGAAGTAAGCCGCATTTAAAAGTGTAGATGAGTAGAAGCGGTTAAACGTTAACATATCTGCACATTAAAGCGTATTATATACCCAAAGAACAGGAAAGGACGCCCAGTCAATTAGTTGGTCAGTTAGCTTACTGGCCTAAATGCTGACTGCTAAACGCTTACAAAAAGGAATAGAAAGGTCTGTAATATAAAAATAAAAGCTTCGTAATCTTCGTGACCTTCATGGTGAAAGATAACTTGAAAATGTAATTTCATGTGATACAGTGAAATAAAAGAAAAAAATAGAGCAAGTGGAGGACAAAGCATGCGCTACTCGCGGTATTTTCTGCCTACACTTAAAGAAACTCCGGCGGAAGCAGAAATTGAGAGTCACAAATTAATGTTGAGAGCTGGTATGATTCGTAAACTTACTTCAGGCATTTATTCATATTTACCTTTGGGCCTGCGGGCCGTACGGAAAGTAGAAAAGATTGTCAGAGAAGAAATGAATCGGGCCGGTGCCCAGGAAGTGCTTTTGCCCATGGTTCAACCCGCTGAACTTTGGCAGGCCTCTGGACGCTGGGAAAAGTATGGGAAAGAACTATTGCGGTTTAAAGACCGTCATGAGCGGGATTATTGTCTGGGTCCTACCCACGAAGAGGTCATTACGGACCTGGTGCGCCGAGAGGTGCGTTCATATAGAGATTTGCCTTTAAATCTTTATCAGATTCAAACCAAATTTCGCGATGAGATTCGGCCACGCTTTGGACTCATGCGAGGACGGGAATTTATTATGAAAGATGGTTATAGCTTTGATGTGGATGACACAGAAGCAGAAAAGACTTACTGGCGTATGTATGAGGCGTATAAGTCTATTTTTACACGCTGTGGTCTTGACTTTAGGGCAGTAGAGGCAGATACCGGTGCTATTGGTGGAAGTTTTTCCCATGAATTTATGGTATTGGCTGATGTAGGAGAAGACACGATTGTCTTTTGTCAGAAATGTGATTATGCGGCTAATATAGAAAAGGCAGAAGTGGTAGAACCAGCCAAGCCATCATCTGAAAGCCCTAAACAGCGAGAAGAAGTTCACACTCCTGACAAACACACGGTAGAAGAAGTCACGGCTTTTTTAGGCATCCCCCCACAAAAGTTGGTTAAAACCATTCTTTACTTGGCTGATGGCAAACCCATCGCTATCCTCGTGCGGGGTGACCACGAAGTGAATGAAATCAAACTAGGACATCTCCTAGGATGTAAAAAACTCTATTTGGCACCGCCAGAGGAAGTAAAAAGATTAACACACGCCGAAGTAGGCTTCGCCGGCCCTATCGGTTTGGATATTCCCATTATCGCCGACATCGCTATTAAGGGCATGGCCAATTTTGTGACGGGTGCTAATAAAACAGATTATCACTTTGTCAATGTAAATCTAAATGACTTTAAAGTAAGCAAGTTTGCCGACCTTCGCTTTATCACCCCTGAAGATACCTGCCCCCGCTGTGGAGGATCGCTTGAATTTAAACGTGGCATTGAAGTGGGGCACATCTTTAAATTGGGAGCAAAGTATAGTGAAAAGCTTAAAGCTACTTATCTTGATGTAGAGGGAAAAGAGCGTTATATCGTAATGGGATGTTATGGTATCGGTGTAGGTAGAACGGTGGCGGCAGCCATTGAACAGAATCACGACAAAGATGGGATTATCTTCCCCTTCCCCATTGCTCCTTTCCAAGTTTACCTTTTACCTGTGGATGTAAAAAAACAGGAGGTGGTAGAAAAAGCTGAAACACTTTATCAGGAACTATCCAGACATTGGGAAGTGCTTTATGATGACAGAGACGAACGGCCTGGAGTGAAGTTTAAAGATGCGGATTTAATCGGCATTCCTATTCGAATCACCTTGGGCAAACACCTAAAAGATGGTAAAGTAGAAGTAAAAATCCGTAAGACCGGAGAAATGATACTTGTGCTATTATCAGAATTAATGACAAGTATAGAAAGGTTGGCTCAAACGCTTTCGCCATGATTCGGATTGAAGATATCATAGATAAAGTCTTGAGTTATAATCCTAAGGCAGATATTGCCTTGATTAGGAAAGCATATATTTATTCAGCCAAGGTACACCAAGGACAAACCCGCCTTTCTGGAGAACCCTATCTTTCTCACCCTCTAGCCGTAGCGGACATTCTTGCCCGAATGCGCTTAGATGTAATTTCGGTTGTATGTGGACTCTTACACGATACGGTGGAAGATGGAAACGTAACTTTGGAAGATATCAAAAAGCAGTTTGGTGAAGAGATTGCTGTCATTATTGATGGTTTAACAAAAATCAGCAAAATTGCTTTTACCTCTAAGGAAGCACGTCAGGCAGAGAATATTCGCAAGATGATCCTGGCCATGGCTCAGGATATCCGTGTAATCTTGGTGAAACTTGCTGATAGACTGCATAATATGCACACCCTGGGTTATATACGTCCTGAAAAACAGAAGTTAATCGCAAGGGAAACTTTAGACATTTATGCCCCTTTGGCTGCTCGTCTTGGTATTGGTTGGTTAAAAACAGAACTGGAAGACTTGTGTCTTTATTATTTGGAACCTCATACCTACCAGCGGATTGCGCAAGGGGTTGCTCGTAGGAAAGGGGAAGAAAAAAAATATATTGAAGAAATCAGGGCAATTTTACAAAAAAAATTAGAAGAATTTGGCATAAAAGGGCGGATAGAAGGTCGTTTAAAAAGCATTTACAGCATATATTTAAAAATGAAACGACAGCAATTAGATTTGAATCAAATCTATGATTTGGTTGCCTTTAGGATTATTGTCAATACGGTTAAGGAGTGTTATGAGTCCTTGGGTATGGTTCATTCTCTTTGGAAACCAGTGCCTGGCCGTTTTAAGGATTACATTGCCATGCCCAAACCCAACATGTATCAAAGTCTTCATACCACCGTCGTCGGCCCTTATGGTGGACGTATTGAAATTCAAATTCGCACTGAAGAGATGCATCGTATTGCTGAAGAGGGAATCGCTGCTCATTGGCGATACAAGGAAGGTAACGGGGCTGATGAGAAAGAAGTTAAGCGTTTTGCTTGGCTCAGACAGATTTTAGAATGGCAGAGAGAACTCAAAGACCCGAGAGAATTTCTCCAAGCAGTCAAAACAGACCTGTTTTTTAATGAAGTATATGTGTTCACACCTAAGGGAGATGTGAAAGTACTTCCTCCAGGGGCCACTCCCGTAGACTTTGCCTATAGCATCCATACTGAGGTAGGACATCATTGTATGGGAGCCAAGGTAAATGGCCGTTTAGTGCCCCTGCGGTATAAGCTCAATACTGGTGATGAAGTAGAAATTATTACTTCCCCCAAACAACATCCCAGTAAAGATTGGCTAAAATTTGTAAAAACACCTCGCGCTAGAAGTCGTATCAAGCATTATCTTCGTACCCTGGAGCGAGAACAAGGATTGATGTTAGCAAAAGAATTATGTGAGAAGGAATTCAAAAAACACGGCATAGATTTCCAGAGTTTTCTTAATAGCCCTAAATTTTCAGAAGTGGCTAAGCAGTTTTCTTTTAAAAATCCTGAAGATCTATTACTAGCGGTAAGTTATGGGAAGATATCGGCCAAACAGATCCTTAACCGCCTTTTACCTCAACCAGAGAAAGAAACACCAGCGAAGGAAATTGCACCTCCCAAAAAGAAAAAATTACCTTCTGGCATTAAGGTAAGAGGCATAAATGATGTTCTGATTAAAATAGCCAAATGCTGTGCCCCGGTACCTGGAGATGAAATCATTGGCTATATAACCAGAGGCCAGGGTATTACTATTCATCGCACTGACTGCCCCAATATTGCCAAGGCGGATGCAGAGAGATTGATAGAAGTTTCGTGGGAAGAAGAGGAAGAACAGGTCTATCCTGTTAAACTTCAGGTAAAATGCAATGATAAAGTAGGACTTCTAGCAGAGCTCAGTGGTGTTATTGCCAAGGCAGAAGCAAACATTGTTGCTTGCGAAACAAAATCTACTTTAGACCACCACGCCCTTTGCTCCTTTGTGCTGGAGGTAAAAAACACAAATCAGCTTCAAGAAGTCATTAATGCCCTTTGGCAAATTGATGCTGTGGAAGAAATAAAACGCATGGGGGCATAAGGCGTAAAGGTGTTTTTAAAGAGATGCACCTGCCCCCGGTTTGACCACTTTGCCTGCTTTTAAACACTTTGTGCACACTTTAATACGTCTTACTTCACCATTAACCACTGCCCGCACTTTCTGAATGTTAGGAAGCCATCTCCTCTTGGTCCGATTATTTGCATGGCTTACATTGTTACCTACATGCGGTCTCTTGCCACAAATCTCACATTTCCAGCTCATTTTTTCCTCCTTAATATTCCTAATATGTAATGGGAAAACACTATTTCTAGCACCTTCTGATTACCTCATTACACATTGTAAGTTTTCTAAATCTGTTTCACCGGGTTGAATTCCAATAACCTTGTATCCATTCTTTAAAAGTAAGGCTGTAGTCACCCCCACACCTGAGGTTAACCCTTGGTCAGTATAAATCAAATTTACTCCACAAGAAGGACTTTTCTCTTTCAAATAACAATGGGTAACTCCAAAAGTCTCAGCCATTTCTAGCGTTTTCTTAGCCCCTTTGAGGAAGTTGAAAGTAACATCTTGCCCTTTTTCATTAACTACTCTGGCCTTTAACTTTAATACATCAAAACCATCACCGCCCACAATCACCACTGGTGGGCGGGGAGTAGAAAGTCCACCCAATTGTTCTGGACAAACAGGTAAAAATTTTTCGTTTTTTAATTTATCCATCAACTCCCGACAAAGGGCATTTGTGCCATCATATCTACATTTTAATCCAATTAGGCAAGCACTAACCAAAATCATACAAAAACCACCGCGGCTTCATTTTTTACTCTTTCTTCTATTTCCCCTATGATAAAGGGATTTTCTTTCAAACCCCGGAGCCGATCCATGATGTCATCAGTATATTGCGGATTTACAATTAATACCAATCCAATGCCACAATTGAAAATCCGTAACATTTCCTCTTCTTCTATACGTCCTGAGTATTTAATAATATCAAAAATGGGAGAAATCTCCCAACTGCCTTTTTTTATCACCGCTTTACACGCCCGAGGTAAAATGCGGCTTAAATTCTCCATCAAACCACCGCCTGTAATGTGAGCTATACCAGCAATAGGGAAATCACGTAATAGATTCAAGACCGTAGGCACATAGATACGGGTTGGTTTTAAAAGTTCTTCTCCTAAGGTACATTCACACTCTTCTAAATACTTATCCAGTGGCCAATTTAGGTGCTCAAAAAACAATTTTCGCACCAGAGAATAACCATTGCTATGTAACCCGCTTGAGGCCAAGCCAATGAGCTGATAGCCAACTGAAATGTCTGAGCCATCAATGATTTTATCCCTTTCCACTACACCCACCACAAAACCCGCTAGATCATATTCCCCTGGGCAATAGAAGTCTGGCATCTCCGCTGTTTCTCCACCAATCAAGGCACAACCTGCTTGGAGGCAACCTTCAACAATACCCTTAACAATCATTTCTACTTTCTCAGGTGCCAGATACCCAGTAGCGATGTAATCTAAAAAGAAAAGAGGGGTGGCTCCATGCACAACAATATCATTTACGCACATGGCCACCAAATCAATACCTACTGTATCGTGCTTATCAAGCATAAAGGCTATCTTTAACTTTGTCCCTACCCCATCCGTTGAAGAAACCAGCACCGGATTTTTATATTTGTCAGGGCGTAAGGCAAAAAAACCACCAAAACTACCAACATCATAGAGCACACTACTTTGATAGGTCTTTTTCGCTAGTTGCTTGACCCGCTTAACGGCTTCACCCGCCCTTTCTAAACTAACCCCAGCTTTATCATAAGTAAGGGCTTCACTCATGTTAGGCTCTCCCGGCTAATTCTATGGCTTTTTTTAAATCTATTTTGCCCGTGTAAAGAGCACGACCAATAATTGCCCCGGCCAACCCTTCTGCCTTTAATGGTAAGAGTTTTTCAATATCTTCCAGACTAGCTATGCCTCCGGCTACATATACAGGCAAGCTTATCTTCTCCAATAATTGTCTTAAGGATTCAATATTAGGTCCTGTTTCCATCCCATCTCTAGAAATATCAGTATAGTTAATACCTGCAACTCCTAACTTCTCTGCTCGTCTGGCAAACACAAAGGCATCCTCTCCTGTAACCTTTTTCCAACCTTCAATAGCCACTTTCCCGTTTTTGGCATCAATGGCTAAAATAATCTGGTCAGGAAAACGTTTGCAAATTTGGGCAAACTCCTTTTCGTTCTCTAAAGCCAGCGTACCCAAAATCACCCATCTTACGCCTGCATTTAAATAAGCTTCTATGTCCTCCACATTCCGCAGACCACCTCCTACTTGAACGGGAATAGAAATAGCCTGAGCTATCTTTGTGACAATATTTACATGATAAGGCCGTTTTAAAAAAGCCCCATCTAAGTCAATAACATGAAGACGTCTGGCCCCTTGTTTCTCCCAAAAACGAGCCACAGCTATCGGATCTTCGTGAAAAACCGTTTCTGTTCCTTCTTTACCCTGAATTAAGCGCACACACCTTCCCTCTTTTAAATCAATTGCCGGAATAATAACCACCTTATAACACTCCTTTAGAAGAGGGAATATCAGAACGACGAGAATCAAAACTTACCGCCTTACTTAAGGCACGCCCACAAGCCTTAAATATGGCTTCAGCACAGTGATGTTTATTTTCGCCATAATGGAGATGAATATGCAAATTCATGGCTGCTTCATTGCTCAATGCCCGAAAGAACTCCGGAATGAGTTCTAAGTCAAAACTGCCTGTTTGTCCTTCTAAAGGTTTTCCTTGGTAACAAAAAAAAGGACGTCCGGATAAGTCTATAAACACCTGGGCTAATGCTTCATCCATTGGTATCCCTGCGTGTCCGTAACGCACAATACCCTGTTTATTCCCCAATGCCTTTTTCAAAGCCTGACCCAAACAGATTCCTATATCTTCTGTAGTATGGTGAGCATCTACTTTTAAGTCTCCTTTGGCCTTTAAGGTTAGATCAAACAGCCCATGAACGGTAAAAAGAGTAAGCATATGGTCTAAGAAAGGAATGCCTGAGGATATGTTTGTCTGGCCACTTCCGTCTAAATTTAAAGACAATTCAATCCGTGTTTCTTTTGTTTTTCGTTTAATCTCGGCTATTCGCATTATCTCCCTCAAAATAAAAAATGGTGGAGATGAGGGGAATTGAACCCCTGACCTCCTGCATGCGAAGCAGGCGCTCTCCCTACTGAGCTACATCCCCACGAATTTAATTATATTTACTTAGCTACTTCCCAAGCTGATTTTAAAACATGAACATTTTTTTGTAAAGGTCTCAAGCAATCTCTTATAGAAAAAGAAAATAAGTTGGAATTTTATAATTTAACCATTTAAGGCTGTCCCCATAATTGCTTTAAATATATACACATCTCAGGAACGGCCTTTTGCACTTCTTCCGAAAGGCCAGGTTCTACCTGATCAGGAATATATTTTGCTTGCACTACAACTATATGCACATCTAATTGACTTAAGGTCTTAAGTTCTTTAAGAAAATTAATCGTTGGTCCCTGATGGATAGAAAAATCTGGCGTTTTACTGGTCGGCATACCATCTACATCTATTTCAAAAATTTCTCCCGGCGCCCTTTCAGGAAATTGCACGGCATCTATTAAAATGACCTTTTGTGGTTTTTGGGGACTAAGAAGTAAGTCAAAAAGAATGCTACGGATGCTTGTTCCCACATCTAAAACATAAACATCTTCTGGTAACTTATAATGCGCAAGTAGATACTCTATAACCTGCGGGCCAAAACCATCATCACCAAAAAGCACATTGCCACATCCAAAAATCACAACCCGCTTCGTAAAAATATCTAAAGACCAATCTTTAGAAGAGCTCTCTTTAATAATTTCTGAAAAATTCATAGAGTAATAGATCCCCTTCCCCTACTTTATAAATAGGGAAAGGGGAGAATAGCTTAATAATTTTTCAATTTATTTACCTTTTCCCCTTTACTATTTACAATGGCAACTTCCACAGGAATACCGCCATCCAGGCGGTGAGTAGCACAACTGAGTCAGGGGTCATAGGCACGAATGGCCATTTCTATCTGGTTTAATAATCCTTGATCATATTTCCCATTTTTAATGAGACTTTGGGCAGCTTGTTTTACACTTAAGCTCATTGGGGCCGCATTATGTGTCGTCCCAACAATAAGATTTATCCGGGTAATATAGCCGTCTTTATCAGTTTCATAATCATGGATGAGGGTGCCCCGCGGAGCTTCTACGCACCCCACACCCCGTCCGGCCTGTGGTTCTACCTTTGTCCGAACATTCCTATCAGTAATCTCTGGATCTTTTAATAAGGCCACCGCAGACTCAGCATTA
>JAGHCL010000046.1 GCA_021160485.1 Candidatus Desulfofervidaceae bacterium | reverse complement strand
TACAAATGCAGGGAATAATTCTCAGAATATCTGGAAGATATTTAACCAAGTCATTGTTCCCCTAGATGCGATTAAACCTATTACCTCTAGACGGGGATGGTCAAGGGAACAAATAGAGGCATATAACAAGGAAAGGTTTGAGGATTTAATCTCTGCGGGCTGGGACTTAATTATTGTTGATGAGGCGCACCGGTTGGGTGGAAGCACAGAGCAGGTAGCACGGTATCGGTTGGGAAAGGGCCTGGCTGAAGCTGCACCCTATTTGCTTTTACTTTCAGCTACTCCTCATCAAGGAAAGACAGAGCAGTTTCGCAGATTAATGTCCCTTTTAGACAAAGATGAATTTGTTACTGGCACCGTCATTACCCAAGAGAAGGTCAAGCCCTATGTCATCCGCACTGAAAAACGCATGGCCATTGATGGAGAAGGCAAACCGCTGTTTAAACCAAGAAAGTCTGAACTTATACCTATAGCCTGGCAAAAAGGGAAACATGAAAACCAAAGACTTTTATATGAGGCCGTTACCGAGTATGTGCGTAAAGGGTATAACTATGCCTTAAGTGAACGGAAAAATTATATTGGTTTTTTAATGTGCCTTATGCAAAGATTAGTAACCAGTTCCACTCGTGCCATCCGTTTTGCTTTAGAACGGCGCCTGGGTGTTTTAAAAGAACAAAAAGAGACATTTCTATCAGAGGACTTTGAAGACTGGTGGGAACTTGATGGTCAAACGCAATTGGAACATCTTTTAAAGGTGAGGCCAGAGGCGTTAAGGTTTGAGTATGAAGAGGTAAAGTCCCTTCTTGATTTAGCCTTACGATGTGAGGCATCTGGAATAGATGCCAAGGCAGAGGCGTTTCTGGATTTACTTTATACCCTTCAGCAAGAGGAGCAGGATCCAGGGTTAAAATTTCTCATTTTTACTGAGTTTGTCCCTACACAGGAGATGCTCAAAGACTTTTTATCCATGCGGGGGTTTCCTTGTGTATGCCTGAATGGCAGTATGGGACTTGAAGAAAGGCAAAATGTACAACAGGAATTTGCGGGGAAAGCACGCATTCTTATTTCCACTGATGCAGGCGGTGAAGGTTTGAACTTGCAATTTTGCCATGTTGTTATCAATTATGACTTACCCTGGAATCCTATGCGTATAGAACAACGGATTGGTCGTGTGGACAGGATTGGCCAAAGGCATCCAGTCAAGGCCTTTAATTTTGTGCTAAAAGACACAATTGAATACCGGGTACAGGAAGTGCTTCAGGAGAAGTTGTCTATCATCCTTAAAGAGTTTGGAGTGGATAAAACAAGCGAGATTTTAGATTCTACGGATAAGGGGGTCGATTTTGAAAGACTTTATATGGATGTTTTGCTTGTGCCTGAAGAGATTGAGAACAAAGTAAGTGAGTTTGCCTCTAAATTTAAGGAAAGGGTAAAGCAAATATGTAAAGGGAAACGGTTTATTCCTTCTCATAAACAATTAGATCCTCAGATTGCCAGAAGGATAATGGAACATCCTTTGCCATATTGGGTAGAGCAGATGACTACTAATTATCTCTCTGCCAAGGGAGGGAAAGTTGAGCGGAGTCTCTTTGGATACAATTTAGACTGGCCCGATGGGACAAAAATGGAAAATGTTACCTTTATCAGGGAAGAAGCAGAGAATTACGGTCTATCCCATTTGACCTTAGAAGAACCTAAAATCCGTGGTTTAGTCTCTGGTTTACCAAAGTTCATTCCAGGTCAACCTATTGTTAAGGTAATCCTTAAGGATATACCGGCAGAGGTAATGGGGTTTTGGTCTTTATGGCGTATTGTGCTCATTTCAGAATTACAGCGCCTTCAGAAAATCATGCCCTTATTTGTGACAGATAAAGGTAAAATTTTATGGCCAACTGCTTGGAGATTATGGGATATGTTATTGGATAGTCAGGTTGTTTCAGAGATTAAGCCTGCTTTTTGGGACGAAAAGGCAGAAACAATTTATTGGCAGATGGAACAAAAGGCAAAATCAGCAGGGCATATATTGTTTCAAGAACTTTTGGCAAAGCACAAAAGCTGGGTTGAACGGGAGAGAGAAAAAGGGCTTTATGCCTTTAATATGCGAAAACGTGCTTTAGAAAAAATAGGACTTCCACAGGTGAGAAATTTCCGTTTAAAACAGCTTGAGACAGAGTTTAAGGCTTGGGGAAAAAAGATGCAAAAAATGGCGCAAATCTTACCTGAACTGGACTGTATTTTGATTCTAAGAATAGAAGGATAAAATGCGTAATTGGCGGGACTATATTTTACAACATTTTGAAAAGAATATTGCTCCACTGATATTGGTGGCTGACCCGGATGGCCTTCTTTTAGAGGAGAAAATTCTTTCAGAGATAAACAAACGCGGCTTTGAAATTATCTCCTATAGTGATCCTGTTAGCTTTCGCTATATTTATGAAACGAAATATCGTCAGCTTTGGGATAAAGGGGAAAAACCTGAATCAGCGCTTGTTGTGCGTATTTCCTATAATGATTTGAAACGGCTGCCATACGATTTATTAAGACGAGGCCATTCTCTTACCTTTCGTTTAACCGACATTTTTCCAAAATTTTCTTACACTATAATAAAAGAGCTGGATTTTTGTTTTTTGGATAAACTTTATGAAGTTCAAGCTGAATATGAAGGCCCTCCCACCGATAGCCAGACCTGTGAGTTTATTTTACGCAAGGTATTTAAAGTTGCGGTAGATTTAATTGAGACAATAGATGATTTACTGGTGTATCTTTTAAGACGGCATTATCAGGGCGAGGTTTATCCAAAGGTATTGGACGATTATTTGCTTAAAAAATGGCAAGAAAATCCAAATTTTAACACTATACCGCTTAAAAAGATTTTAAGTTCAAAACAGGCATTCCTTGCCTATCTGCAAACTGAATGGGCAAGATATGTAAAGTGTAAATTGGAAGGAGTTACAGATGAGGCACTGCTTCCTTTTGGCCATCCTGATGTACGGAGATTGTTAGATAATCTCTTTATTGAAGGTTTTTTAAGACCGATTGAGGTAAAAAGCGAGGTTAGAGAAATTGAAAAACTGCCAGGCTGGTTTAAGGCAGGCATTTTAATAAATAAACATGACTTACAAAAAAAGAAGATCGTAAGGCTTTTTGAAAGCATTAAAGAACATCTGCAAAAGGTAGAAGATACCTATTTGTTCTGGCTTAGATTGGCGGGAAAATGGGCAGAGGCGCAGAATTTATATCTTCTTTTGGAAGATAGCCTTGATTTTAAAAAACAGTTTTGGGAAATCGGAGCGGGAATTAATTACCAATTTGAAGAATGGCTAAAAAACAAATTTGGTGCCTTAATTAGCCTTCCTTATATCGCAAGGCCAGTAATGCTTCACCATATTCCTCATTATATCGCCACAAAAAACGAAGAAGAAAAACTGGCACTTGTTGTGCTTGATGGTATGGGTTATCAACAATGGGTGCAAATAAGAAACTTTTTGGAAGAAAATATGTCTTCTTTGGCTTTTGCTGAATATCCTGTATTTGCCTGGGTGCCAACGATTACGACCATTTCCAGGCAGGCTCTGTTTGCCGGTGAAGTGCCATTTTATTTTGAAGAAGATATTTTTACCACGACCAGAGAACCTATCCATTGGCAGAAATTTTGGGAAAATCAGGGTTATAGAAGACACGAGATTGGCTATCTCAAAAACTTAAAAGACAGAATAGATGAGCTTCATACATTGCTAGATCATCCTAAAATAAAAATTCTAGGGCTTGTCATTAATACCATAGACAAGATAATGCACAATACCACCCAGGGCATACAGGGTATGCGTGCGGAAATAGAGATATGGCTTAAAAGAGGGTATTTAATAGAGCTTCTAAATCTGCTTATCGGTAAGGGATTTTGCGTTTATCTTACCTCTGACCACGGCAATATAGAGTGTGAAGGTGTGGGTAAGATTAATGAAGGCATTTTGGCAGAACAACGTGGAGAAAGGGTGCGTATCTATAATGATCAAACCTTATTGCACATGGGCATGAGCAAAATTGGCAAGGATAAATGTTTTGTATGGAAGGGAATTGGCTTACCTGAAAATATATTTATTTTACTTGCTTCTGGACGCAATGCCTTTGTGAGAGAAAGAGAAAGGCTGGTAACGCATGGAGGAATGAGTATAGAAGAAACAATTGTGCCTTTTGTGAGGGTATGGAAGGAAAGATGAAAAAGGTAGTAGGTTTTAACCAGAAGATAAAGCTTAATTATCTTGAATTTAGCGCTTTTTACATAAAAAATCATCCCAATGATAATCTAGGCAAGGCTTTGGAAAATTATCTAGCAAAGGAAATTAAAGGACAAAACAGAAGAAAAAAGGCGATAAATATCCTTAAGAAAATCTGGAGTCCGCAAAGAGGGGTATTACGAGATGAAGCCTTAGAGATGATACCAGAGTTGCCTGCTAAAGAAAGACTAGCGGTTTATTGGGGAATGTTGCTTCTTACATATCCCTTTTTTTATGAAGTGGTAAAAACAATTGGTAATGTTTTAAAGCTACAGTCTGATTTTGCTTCTTCCCAAATAATGAGGAAGATCAAGGCTATATTGGGAGAGCGTCGGCCAGTAGAAGTGGCAGTAAGTGAGGTTATCGGCACTCTCAAAGATTGGAATGTGATAGAAATGGTTTCCAAACAAAAAGGACTTTATGTGCCTTCGCCTAAAATCCAGCTTACCTCCAAACAACTATCCCTATGGCTTATAAAAATAATTTTAAAATGTTCTGAGACAGAAATGACTCCTTTTCCTCTTCTTACAAATGACCCTTGTCTCTTTCCCTTTGCTTATGAGGTAAGTCTCTATGATATGGAAAACTCATCCTGCTTTGAAATTGCCAGGCAGGGAGATATGATCTTGGTGGGGAGGAGAAATAAAGCTGTTTGAGGCATGATGGTTGTTTAAAAAATGCGATTTAGACTCGTTGAGTTGAGAAGGTATATTAAAAGTGTAGGAAAATGGCCAAATTTTTTAAATAAAAAGTCTAAAGGAAATCAATGGTGAAAATTTTTAATTCTACAGAGATCTTTCCTAGATTTTCTCCTAGAGAAAAAG
>JAGHCL010000026.1 GCA_021160485.1 Candidatus Desulfofervidaceae bacterium | reverse complement strand
TTCAAATTCTTCCTGATATTGCCGAAAGTGATGTTACCGTACTTCTCCAGGGACCCAGTGGTTCGGGCAAAGAGCTTTTTGCTAAGGCTATTCACAATTTAAGTCCACGCCGTCAAGGTCCTTATATCGTTGTAAACTGTGGAGCTTTGCCGGATACACTTTTGGAATCAGAATTATTTGGCTATGTCAAAGGGGCCTTTACGGATGCTAAAAAGGATAAACCCGGTCGTTTTGCTTTAGCCCAGGGAGGAACAATTTTTCTGGATGAGATTGGAGATATTTCTCCTGCCATGCAGGTAAAGCTTTTGCGCGTGTTGCAGGAAAAGGAATTTGAACCCCTTGGAGCCATTCGTCCGGTTAAAGCAGATGTGCGGGTGATTTGTGCAACGAATAAAGACCTTGCCCGATTGGTAGAAGAAGGCAAGTTCCGTGAAGATTTGTATTACCGAATTAATGTCATCAAAATAGAATTGCCGCCACTTTCCAAACGCAGAGAAGATATTCCTTTACTCATTGACCACTTTATTCGCCGTCACAATGCTAAAAGTAGAAAGAGTGTTATCGGTGTTTCAGATGAAGTTTTACAGCTGCTCATGAAATACGAATTTCCAGGTAATGTGCGGGAGCTGGAAAATATTATTGAACATGCCTTTATTCTCTGTCGGGGGGCTGTTATTCAACTAGAGCATTTACCTAAAGAGATAGTGGAACGTATTCATCGCCCTTCCCGTCAGATAGTAGGAAAGGATTTGGGTCTAAAGTCTTTGGAAATAAGAGCTATTAAAGCTGCCTTACAAAAACACCATGGCCATCGGGGAAAGGCGGCCGCAGAACTGGGTATAGATAAAAGCACCCTCTGGCGCAAGATGAAACGATACGGGCTGCTGTGAGGGGAAGATGTTGGTTGGAATTCCCATATTTCAAGACAGGATTGCCCCAAGATTGGACTGTGCCTCACAGATGCTCCTTTTACAGATAGAAAAGGGTCAGATACAGACGCAAAGATATGTAAATCTAGTCTGGCAAAACCCCCTTCTTACGGTAAATCAGATAAGGGAAATGGGGGTAGAGCTTATTATCTGCGGAGCTGTAACTTGCTTTTTGGCGAGGATGTTTATGTATCATGGCATTCGGCTTATTCCTTGGGTAAGGGGAGAATGGCAGGAGGTTTTGGGGGCATTTTTAGAAGGTAAACTGACAAGTGTTTATCCATGGGCATGTCCTGGCCGCTACCGTCATGGTTGGAAAAAGGGAAAAAGGAGGAAGAGATGAAAATTGCATTTCCCGCGTTTACAGAAGATCCGGACAACTTAATTGAGGCCCGTTTTGGACGGGTCAAATATTTTGTTATCTATGATACTGAGAATGAGCAATTTACTTCTATTCCCAACCAAGTAGACTTATTATCTCCCGTAGGGGCAGGTATTCAGGCCGCCCAAAAGGTAATTGAAAGTGGGGCTCAAGTAGTAATTACCGGACATTGTGGCCCCAAAGCTTTTAAGGTATTAAGTAGCGCTGGTGTTAAAGTTATTACTGGGGCAGAGGGTATAAAAATTAAAGAGGCGTTAGAGAAATACAAGAAAGGAGAACTTTAGCCTGCACCTAAGCCAGATGTAGAGGGTCATTGGGGATAATGCGGATAGCCTGTAATTAAAATGTTGTCTTCAAACCGCCTTAAAGTGATGTCCTTTAAGGTAATAACCTCTGCCATGGATGCAATGCCCAGCTCTCCAAGCATCGGCAGATGCGGCACACCAAAGAGCTTGGGGGCATAAAAAAAGTAAACCTTATCCACCAGCCGCTGCCTTAAAAAGCTGGCTGCCACCTGTGCCCCTCCTTCTACTAAGAGCGAAGTAATTTTTTTCTCTCCTAAGACTTTCAGTAATTCCATTAAAGATAAGCATCCGTTTTCCAGATTAACAATAATCACCTCTGCCCCTAGTCCTTTTAAGGCCTCTATTTTTTCAGGTGGGGCCTGCATACTTGTAACTATCCAAGTTGGAGCCTGTGAGTTGAGATGAAGCACCTTAGCTTCTAATGGGATACGGAGATGTGTGTCCAGAATAATGCGCACGGGGTCTTTTCCCTTTTTATTAGGCAATCTGGTAGTTAAAGAAGGATTGTCTTTTAACACCGTGCCAATGCCCACCAAAATCGCATCATGTGTGTTCCTGAGGCGATGGACAAAACGGCGGGATTTTTCATTGGTAATCCATTGTGCCTTTCCGTTAGCGAGGGCAATCTTGCCATCTAAAGTAGCGGCCAGTTTAAGACTTACAAAGGGCAGCCCTGTGGTGATATATTTGATAAATATTTCATTTAAACGTTGACATTCTCTTTCTAAAATTCCGGTTTCTACTTCAACTCCTTTACTTCTTAAATACTCAACCCCTCCTCCTTTTACCCGTGGATTGGGGTCACGCATTCCAACAAATACCCGTTTTATCCCTGCCTTTAAAATGGCTTCAGTACAGGGTGGAGTGCGCCCGTGGTGATTACACGGTTCAAGGGTGACATATAAGTCTGCCCCCTTTGTTTTTTCTCCTGCTGCTCTGATAGCCTCTATTTCTGCATGAGGTAGACCAGCCCGCCGATGATAGCCTTCACCGACAATCTTACCTTCTT
>JAGHCL010000059.1 GCA_021160485.1 Candidatus Desulfofervidaceae bacterium | reverse complement strand
TAATTAGAGAGGGAAAAATAGAAATAGAAGCAGTGATTACAGAAAGGCCATTTTATAGAGAAGGCTCTTTAAGAAAGTGATGGTAGATGGAAATTTTAACAGATATCCACAACAGACAAGTTCGATTTACTGAGGAACGGTGGGAACATATCAGAACCGAGCATCCGGAAATGTCTAAACAATTTGGAAGAATTCAAGAGACATTATTAAGTCCTGATAGGGTTGTTAAATCAAGAATAGATCCTGAGGTAGAACTCTTTTATAGACATTATAAGACCACGCCTGTTACCCAGAAGTATCTGTGTGTGGTCGTTAAGACATTATCCAACGACTCATTTATTATAACAGCCTATTTCACGGATACAATAAAAAGAGGTGAGATATTATGGGAAAGGAAATAAAGATTTGGTATGACCAAGAAGGAGATTACCTTGAGGTTATTTTTGAAAAAAAAGCAGGCTATTTCCGAGAGACGGAAGAAGATGCAGTTATGGAAAAAGTTGATAAAGAAGGGAATATAATTGGCTTTTCCATACTAAAAATAAGTGCTTTAAAGGGTCAAAAACCACTTTCAGTGACTCTAAAGAAATATGCTGCTTAACAAATTACTACGATTTCACACAATTTAGCATGTAAACGTATAAAACGGAGGTGAAAATGGATATTCCAGAAGGGTTGCTTTATACCAAAGAACATGAATGGATAAAAATAGAGGGAGATACAGGGACAATAGGCATTACTGACTATGCCCAGAGTGCCTTGGGTGACGTGACCTTTGTGGAGTTACCCCAAATGGGTGATGAGCTTAAGCAATTTGAGCCCTTTGCTTCTGTAGAATCAGTCAAGGCGGTTTCAGACATATATGCCCCCATGTCAGGGAAGGTGATAAAGTTAAATGAGCAACTTTCTACCTCACCTGAACTCCTCAATCAGTCTCCTTATGAAGAAGGATGGCTGGTGGTAATTGAAATTTCTGACGAGAAAGAGAAAGAAAACCTCATGTCAGCCGCTGAATATAAGCAATATTTAGAGGGTCTGTCAGCATGAGCTATGTTCCTCATACCAGAGAAGAAGTAAAAGAGATGCTTAAAGCCATCGGCGTCTCTTCTATTGAAGACCTCTTTGCTGATATTAGTGAAGACTTAAGAGCAAAGTCATTTAGTTTACCAGAGGGTAAATCCGAATTTGAGGTAAAAGAACATTTAGAGAGACTTTCTCAGAAAAATAATTCCTTTTTGATAAGCTTTCTTGGAGCTGGTTTTTATGACCATTACATCCCTGCGGTTGTAGATGCCCTGGTCTCTCGCAGTGAATTTTATACCGCTTATACACCCTATCAAGCTGAGTGTTCACAAGGAATTTTACAGACCATATATGAATATCAGACCGCCATCTGTGCCTTAACCGATATGGATGTGGCCAATGCCTCTCTTTATGACGGTGGCACGGCCTTATTTGAGGCCCTCATGATGGCCTTTAGAATTACAGGACGAAATAAAGTCATTATAGATGGAGGCTTAAATCCCCTTTATCAAAAGATGCTTTTTACCTATACAGCAAATCTTCCGCTTGAAATCATTAAACTTCCTCCCCAGGTGGGTCAGGTTGAAAGAGAAACGCTTTATCAACACCTGGATGAAAAAACCGTGGCTGTAGTTTTACAGAATCCCAATTTTTTTGGCACTATCGATGATTATACAGACATTGTAGAGCAGGCTCATAGTGTTGGCGCTTTGGTCATAGTGTCTGTTTATCCCATTGCTCTTGGTCTGATCAAGACACCCGGTGAGATGGGAGTGGATATCGTCACCGGCGAAGGACAGAGTCTGGGCCTTCCCCTTTCATTTGGTGGACCCTATTTAGGTTTTTTGGCTTGCAAAAAACAATTTGTGCGTAAGATGCCTGGCCGGGTTGTAGGGGCCACAGTGGATAAAGAAGGAAAAAGAGGATTTGTTCTCACCCTTCAAACCAGAGAGCAGCATATCAGACGTCAAAAGGCCACCTCCAATATCTGCACCAATGCCGCCCTCTGTGCCCTCAGGGCATTGATTTTCCTCTCAGTTTTAGGGAAGACTGGTTTTATAGAACTGGCTAAACTTAATTATGATAAAAGCGAGTTTGCTAAAACAGTGCTTAAAAAGATTCCTGGTGTAGAAGTGTTAAATACACCTACTTTCAATGAATTTACAGTGCGTATTTCCGAGGATGCAAACGAGGTTGTTAGAAAGATGCTAACCAAAAGATTTGTGCCTGGCCTTCCTCTGGGTAAGTTTTTTAAAGACATGAATAATTATCTTTTAATCACAGTCACTGAAAAGAGAAAAAAAGAGGAAATTTTAAGATTTGCTGAGGCGTTAAACGATGCAATTAATCTTTGAAAAAAGCGTAGAAGGAAAACGTGGTATAAAAATTCCCCGCTCAGATGTACCTGAAGCGGGAGAAATCCCCAAAGGTTATCAGAGGGTTAAGGCGCCTTCTTTACCCGAAGTCTCGGAATTAGATGTTGTAAGGCATTTTACCCGCCTTTCACGTTTAAATTTCTCTATAGATGCCAATTTTTATCCCCTGGGTTCATGTACAATGAAGTATAACCCCAAGTTCACCGAGCAGATTGCCGGTCTGAGTGGGTTTTCAGGCTTGCATCCCTTTCTTCCCTTCCTTTCAGAAGACTTGGTCCAGGGAGCGCTGGAGGTTATTTATGAGACCGAACGGCTTTTAGGTGAAATCACCGGCATGGATGCATTTACCCTAGAGCCACTGGCCGGTGCCCACGGAGAATTGACTGGATTATTGTTAATTACCGCCTTTCATAAATATCACGGTCAGCCCAAGAGATATGTCATCGTGCCAGATTCTTCTCATGGCACCAATCCTGCTTCGGCTGCTATTTGTGGTTACGAAGTAATTATAATTCCTTCTGATAAAGACGGCTGTATGGACTTTAAAAAATATAAAGAAAGACTTAATGATGAAGTAGCGGCGGTAATGCTTACCTGTCCCAATACTCTGGGTCTTTTTAATCCACATATTAAAGAAATTGCCGATTTGGCCCATAAGGCTGGCGCTCTTATGTATTACGATGGGGCAAACTTAAATGCCATTATGGGAAAAATAAGACCGGGAGATGTGGGTTTTGATGTTGTGCATTTAAATCTGCATAAGACATTTGCCACTCCTCACGGTGGTGGCGGACCAGGAGCAGGGCCGGTGGGTGTAAAAAAAGAACTGGCAAGTTTTTTACCTGTTCCTAGGGTGATTAAGAAAGATGAAAAATTTGTTTTGGAAGAAAATCTCCCCCATTCTATTGGTTCTATTGCTCCTTTCTATGGAAACTTTGGCGTTATTTTAAAAGCATACGCCTATATCCTGCTTTTAGGAAAATCTGGCCTTATTTCTGTGAGCGAACACGCTGTGTTGAATGCCAATTATATTCGAGCGCGTCTTAAAGATTACTATCATTTGCCTTATGATAGAATTTGTATGCATGAGTGTGTATTTTCAGCCGTAAAACAGGCAAAAAACGGGGTCCATGCCATAGATATTGCCAAATATTTGATTGATATGGGATTTCATCCGCCCACCATGTATTTTCCCACCATTGTCAAAGAGGCGTTGATGATTGAACCTACTGAGACAGAATCCAAGCAGACATTGGATCAATTCATTGAAGCCATGATTGAGATTGCCCGCCTGGCTGAAGAAAACCCACAAATGATAAAAGATGCCCCCACAACAACCCCAGTGAAGAGGCTTGACGAAGTAAAGGCAGCTAGAAATCCGGATTTGAGGTGGAAGGGAGAGTAGGGGGGAAGTGAAACAGTGGCGGTTTATCTATTCAGAATTTTGTGACCCTTACACCAATATGGCCATAGATGAGGCCATATTGATAGCGCATAGCGAAGGAAAAACCTTGCCTACTTTGAGAATATATGGCTGGAGACCGCCTGCCTTTTCTCTGGGTTGTTTCCAAAAGGCTGAGGAGGTTTTAGACCTGGATAGATGTAAGAAAGAAGGGGTGTTGTTTGTAAGAAGAATTACAGGCGGGGAAGCTATTTTTCACCATTTAGAATTGACTTACAGTTTGGTCTGTTTTAAGGATGAGATTAATGCCTCTGGTTCGGTCAAAGAGGGTTTTAAAAAGATATGTTCTTTTCTTTTAAATGCCTATAAAAAGTTGGGGCTTAATCCACATTTTGCGGTTGATATTAAACTACCTGCTTCAGAAAAATGTCCGCTTTGCTTTGCCTCTTATGAGGATTACGATATTATTGTAGG
>JAGHCL010000090.1 GCA_021160485.1 Candidatus Desulfofervidaceae bacterium | reverse complement strand
GGACAAGGTGGAGATGGTTTGGCCTGGAGTGCTTGCTTATATTCATTATAGAGAAACGATTTATTAAGGCCGTGGGAAATTATTTCCCATGGAAAAAGTTCATCCTTTTTGCGTTCTCTTAGGACGAAAAAATCAGGATTTATTAGGCTTGTTTTAAAGGCTTCTGACCAACCCTTTTTTAAAGCCAGATAGAGAATTTTTCCCACTCGTCTATCCCCCCGACTTAAAAGGGCCTGCGTATAGGCCCACTTGGGGAGATCGAATGTTACCGTAATCCCTTTTTCCTTTTTAAAGGCCGACTTTAACCACCGCATTTTTTGTTTGAGATTTTGCACTGTATCCATAGGATGCCATTGAAGCGGAGTAAAAGGTTTAGGTACAAAAGAGGCAATACTTAAGTGGAGATGGGGGCAAAAACGGCCTTGAGTAACTTCTAACATTACCTTTTTGATTTTTTTTACCAATTGCGCAATGGCCTCTATGTCTGGTTGAGTTTCTGTTGGTAAACCTAAAATAAAGTAGAGCTTTAAAGTGGCAAAACCAAATTCCGCCACTAATGAAGCGGCTTTGAGGATTTGGTCTTCACTAAGACCTTTATTAATTGTATCTCTCAACCTTTGGCTGCCTGCTTCAGGGGCGATGGTAATAGTTTTGTGGTGGCTGCGTTTTAAGGCTGTAAGCAGGGAAGAGGTAAGCTTATCCGCTCTCAAAGATGAGACAGAAAAGCTTCCCTCATGTTGCAGGATAAAGTTTAAAAGCGGCTCTAAGTGGGGATAGTCGTTAACGGCAGCTCCAATGAGGCCAATTTTGGAGGTAAGTTTGAGTCCATTGGCGATGGTTTTACATAGCTGGGAGAGGGGACGCATCCGGGGGGGACGGTAAAGATAGCCAGCTCCACAGAAACGACATCCATGAAAACAACCCCGTTCTATTTCAACTAAAAACATTTGGGAAAATTCTGTTTCTGAAGTAATAATTTGAGAATGGGCAACTGAAAGGCCCATATCTAACAAACGTCTTTTTTCAACCGGTAAGGGGAAACCGGGCTTAGGCTTGATAGTTTTTAAAGTGCCGTCAGGCTGATAACTGATTTCATAACCGGCTGGCACATAAATGCCAGGAACGGTTTGGGCTAAAGAGCGCAGTAATCTTTCTTTTTCTTCACTGATATGGACCAAAAAAGCCTGGATAAATTCGTCTATAAAGGCTTCACCCTCGCCGATGAGAAAAAAGTCCAGATAAGACGCTAGAGGTTCAGGGTTAAGCCAGGTGGCAATTCCGCCGGCAGCGATAAGGGGGGAGTTATCCTGGCGGTCTTTGCTTAAAAGGGGTAAATCTGCCAGAGAGATAATTTTTAGAACATTTAGATAGTCGTTTTCAAAGGAAATGGAAAAGACAAGTAAATCAAAATTTTTTACAGGTTGTTGAGATTCGTGAGAAAGAAGGGGGGAGTTATATTTTAACAGTAGGCTCTCTTCTTCTGGGTCAGGTAGAAATACACGCTCACAAACCACATTCGGATGCTGGTTAAAAAGGGCATAAACCGTTTGAAAACCCAGATTGGACATTCCCACATGATAAATATTGGGATAGGCAAGAGCAATGCGAATTTTACCTCCCCAGTCTTTATAGATAGCGCCCTTTTCTTTGCCCAGACGGCGTCTGTAAAATTGTCTTAATGACCACGTCATACATATTCACACATTACCTATCACTCATTAATAATTTTTTAGTCCATCCGCCGTCTGACAAATGTAGGAATGTCCAGGTCGTCTTCGTCCAGAGGTAAACGGAAAATCTTTTGTTGCTTGGGCTGTTTGACTTCCTTTTTTTCCTTTTCTGCTTTGAACTCTTTTAATGATGAAACCTCTGCCATGGCTTTTATTTCCCCTGCCTGCACTTTTTGGTAGGCATCTTTATTTATACCCGTAGCAATTACAGTAATCATCATCTCATCGCCTAAATTGTCATCAATGACTGTTCCCCAAATGATATTGGCGTCTTCAGCAGCTTCTTCATAAATAAGACTAGAGGCAGCTTCTACTTCTTCCAGGGTCATGTCAGAAGAAGCAGTGATATTCATAAGCACACCTTTGGCTCCTTTGATAGAGACATCTTCTAGGAGAGGGCTACGAATGGCCTTCTGAGCTGCTTCAGCGGCACGGTCTTCTCCCCTTGCACTTCCTGTACCCATAAGGGCAAGTCCCTTTTCTTCCATGATCGTGCGGACATCAGCGAAATCCACATTGACCAAGCCAGGGATGGTAATCAAATCGGCAATGCCTTTAACGGCAAAATATAATACTTCATCGGCTTTTTTAAATGCCTGAATGAGTGTAGGTGTCTTTTGACCAGCCCTGAACAAACGGTCATTAGGAATAGTGATAATGGTATCTACTACTTCCTTGAGTTGGTCAATACCACTTTGGGCAATTTCGTAGCGTTTTTTCCCCTCAAATTTAAATGGTTTTGTTACTACCGCTACTGTGAGGGCTCCCAGTTCTTTACTGACCTGAGCGACAACAGGTGCGGCACCAGTGCCTGTGCCTCCACCCATTCCGGCTGTGATAAAAACCATATCACTACCTTCTAATACCTGCTTAAGATGATCAACGCTTTCTAAGGCTGCCTGTCTTCCTATTTCTGGTTTGGCACCGGCCCCTAATCCTCTGGTAACATTGGGGCCAAGCTGGACTTTAACTGGCGCTTCATTTGATTCTAAGGCTTGTAAATCGGTATTGGCTGCAATGAAATTTACATTTTTAAGCCCAGCTTCTATCATATTATTGATAGCGTTCCCTCCTGCTCCACCTACACCTATGACTTTGATTCTTGCTGTTAATCCTTCTTCTACAAGGTCTATCCGCATTTTTACCCCCATTGATTCGTAATTAGTAATGCGTGATTCCTAAAATATAACACACCAACGCATCCTCCTATTAAAATGCTTCCTTAAACCACCTTTTTAAATTGTAAATGAAACTTTGCCATGCACCTTTGGGTTTGGTAACTATATATTTTGCTCCTCCTTGGGCTTTAAATCCATACTTGGCCAAACCTACGGCTGTAGCATACATCGGGTTGCGAATAACATCAGATAATCCACCTACTCCACGGGTATAGCCTATTCTTACAGGTAGATCAAAAATTTGTTCAGCCAATTCTATTAAGCCTGGTAATAAAGATGAGCCTCCGGTGATAACCACACCAGAAGCAATTATATCTTTAACTTCTCTGCGGATTAACTCATGTTCCACAAGACCAATGATTTCTTCTACTCTGGGTTCAATGATTTGAGCCAAGACAGACCTAGACACCTTACGCACTTTTTTTTCACCTACGGAAGGAATTTCTATTTCTTCATCTTCTTCCAAGAGAGCCGTAGTGGCAATGCCATACTTTAGTTTGATTTTTTCAGCCTCAGAAAGAGGTGTGCGTAGCCCAAAGGCAATATCATTTGTAATGTTTGTTCCCCCAACTGCTAAAACAGCTGAATGTTTTATACTGTTTTCTGCAAAGACAGTTATGTCTGTTGTTCCTCCTCCTAGGTCTACTAAGGCTACTCCTAACATTTTTTCTTCGTCAGTTAGCACGGCTTCAGCCGCTGCCAGGGGTTGAAGAACAACTTCTATAACATCTAGTCCTGCCTTTTGAATACACCGGATAAAGGTCTGGACTGCAGCTACAGAGGCGGTGATAATGTGTACATGAGCCTCTAGCCTTACACCAGCCATACCCCGAGGATCTTGGATGCCTTCCTGGTCATCTACGATAAACTCTTGAGGTAAAACATGAATAATTTTTCTTTCTGGGGGCAAAGAAACCATTTTGGCTGTATCTATGACCCGGTCTATATCTTTCTTGGTCACCTCACGGTGTTTTAAAGCAATCACCCCCTGACTGTTCATGCTTTGGATATGACTGCCAGCAACACCTGTATAGACACTGCGAATTTCACAACCAGCCATCATTTCTGCTTCTTCTACTGCCTTCTTAATAGAACTGATTGTGCTTTCTACATTAACTACCATACCCTTTCTTAATCCATGTGAGGGATGGCAGCCTACACCGATAATATCTAGCTTCCCTTCTTCTGTAGGTTCGGCGACAACGGCACAAACCTTAGTCGTGCCAATATCTAATCCTACAATAAGTTCTCCTTTCCGCGCCATTATTTACTCCCTTTTAAGTGTTGATATATATTCGTAATATTACCTCATTTTTTACCCAATTTCGCATATATTCGGTGCATATCTGTCAAATCAATGAATTTGACCTGCTTCCCATTTTTTTGAAGATAAGCTAGGATTTTTACTAAGGTATCAAGCTTTTTGGCAAAATTGCCATTGCCTATTAATACCTGCCACCCTTGGAGAGTAAAGACATTAATGCCCAAATCCACATCCACATGAACTTCGGATATATTTTCCAAAGAGAAACTCTTCTGCTTGTGAGACCATGCATCAATTAGGGCCAGGGCAGTTTTAAGATGAGGGTCATTTTGAGAACTTAATCCAGTAATTACAGGCAAGTCCAATCCTTTCCGAGTAGTAGTTGGAATACATTCTCCCTCTTTGTCTACCAACCACCACCGATTTTCTATATAAGCTAGGGCTACTATTTGATGTTCTTTAATGACTATCTTCATTTTATTAGGCCAGATGCGTTTAATTTCAACTCCTTTTATTAGTGGATGCTGTGAAAGTTGATGTCTTATTTTTTGCGCATTTAATGCAAGTAAACTTTTACCCTGGCAGGTGACTAACTTGGTAATTTCCTTTGTAGGAATAGATTTATTACCCTCTATTTGAATATCTTTTATAACGAAATAAGGCATCTGGCAGAGATAAGCATAACCCCATACAAAGCCAAAACTCAGGATAAGAACAGATAAGATTCCTGTTAACCCCCTGAATAACCTCCCCCAATTTCTTTTCCTGCGATAGCGGTTTTTTTTCATGTTATAAACCTAATTTCTGGTTCTAAACGCACTCCTTCACATTTTTCTACTGTTTCCTGTACGAATTCCATCAAGGCAAAGACGTCTGCTGCTTTAGCCTGGTATTTATTAATGATAAAATTGGCATGTTTTTCTGAAACTTCAGCTCCTCCAATCCTTTTGCCCTTTAAACCAGCTTTATCTATAAGGTAACCAGCACTAGCCCTTGTGGGATTTTTAAATACACAACCAGCAGAATGGTAAAATAAAGGCTGAGTGGCCTTTTTTTGACAGAAATATTTTTTTATCAACATACTAACCTGCTGCGGATGAAGATAGCTTAGTTCTAATTCGGCTCCTAAAATAAAAGTATCCTGTGAGAGTTTAGTGTGGCGGTATCCATATTTACTTTCGTCCCAGCTTATCCATTTAATTCCTGACCGAGGAGAGAATATCTTTATCTGAGTCACTTTTTTACCAATACTATGCCCAAAAGCACCTGCATTGACAGCAATGGCTCCTCCGATTGTTCCAGGTATGCCTGTCATGAACTCCAGTCCTGTCCAACCGTGTTTAATGCACAAACCAAGCAAATGAGATATTTTGATTCCAGCCCCTACTTTTAGGTATAAATGTTGATTTCTTTGGTAGGAGATTGCTTTAAGGTTTAGCTTGATAATTACTCCGGGATAACCTGCATCAGACACTAGGACGTTACTACCTCTTCCTAGAAGGTAATAAGGACACCCAATTTTTTGTAAATAATCTATTAATGCTACCAATTTTTCCTCTTGCTCTATCCAGATAACTGCCCTTGCTTGCCCTCCGATTTTGAAGGTAGTAAGAGTGGCTAAAGGATAATCATATTTTGTCTGTCCGAATTTGCCCAAATTCTTCATATTCAATTTTCAACACTTATACATTATTTATTTGTGTTTTTAAACTTCAACACATCTACACTTCTACGCATTCACTCATCTTTGAGTAATTTTTCTCCTACCTGCCAAATATTACCTGCACCTAGGGTAAGGACAATATCTCCTGGTTGTAAAAGTTTATTGAGTTTATTCATGATTGCTTCAAAATCAGGGCAATAATATATACTTCTATATCTTTCAATCCCATCAGCCAGCCACCTTCCGGTTACTCCCGGAATGGGTTGCTCACTAGCCGCATAGATTTCTGTCAAAATAAGCTCATCTGTTTCTGAAAAGACGGTTAGAAATTCCTGGTATAGACTTTTAGTGCGTGAATACCGATGGGGTTGAAAAATAGTAATCAAACGGCGACCTGGCCATTTTTGTTTAATGGCATTAAGAGTCATTTTTATTTCTGTGGGGTGGTGGGCATAATCATCTATAACCATAATACCATTTTTTTCTCCCTTTACTTCCAGTCTGCGTCCCACACCTTTAAAGTTTTTTAGGGCATAAATGGCCATTTCCATGTCTATGTTTAATACCCAGGCCGCAGCCAGGGCGGCCAGAGCGTTGAGGACATTGTGTTTACCGGGTAGGGATAAAGTGACCTGTCCGATATTTCTCCCTTGAATATAAAGATTAAACTGGCTGAGGGTATTTAAACAAACTTCTCTTGCTTCAAAGTCCTGACCAGGTGTAAGGCCATAGGTTAAATAAGGAATTCCTGTTTGTTTGATTATGTCTTTTATTTCAGAATCGTCTCCCCAAACAATGGCCTTTCCCCCTGGTTTTAACTGCTTTAAAAACTGAGCAAAAGCTTTTTTGATGTTTCCTAAATCTTGATAATAATCCAGATGGTCAGCTTCAATATTGGTTATGACGGTAATATAAGGATGCAACAAAAGGAAACTTCCGTCGCTTTCGTCCGCCTCGGCTACTAGATAGGGTCCGTTGCCCCACCAGGCATTAACGCCGCTGCCATTTATACATCCACCTATAACAACGGTGGGATTTGTTCCAGCAGTTTCTAAAATAGTGGCTAGCATAGATGAAGTTGTGGTTTTGCCATGGGTGCCAGCTACAGCAATACCCTTTTTTTCTTCCATAAGAAGGGCCAACAATTGGCCTCGGGAAATTAAAGGTAATTTTTTTTCTTTTGCGGCTATTAATTCAGGGTTGTTGGGTTTAATTGCCGAAGAGAATACCACTACTTGGGCCCCATCTATCTGATGATTTTGATGTCCGATATAGATTTGAGCTCCTTTTTCTTCTAGCCTTGCCAAAATCCGGTTTGGCTGAATATCCGAGCCACTTACGTGGTAGCCAAGTTCCAATAATATACTGGCTAGGCCGCTCATGCCAATGCCACCAATACCAATAAAGTGAAAATTACGCCATGGTAGTTGCACGCCTTTTCTCCTCCAACAGCATTATGCAAATATCTGCAATGTGATGAGCCGCTTGTGGTTTTCCTAGTTTTTGGGCTGCTTCACCCATCTGTTGCAGACGTTTTTTGTCTTGAATTAAGTTTATTAAGACCTCTGCCAACCTTTGACCACTGAGCACTTCTTGAGGTATGACAATAGAAGCACCTGCCTTGGCCATCGTCTCAGCATTATACCATTGATGGCCTGTAGCCCACGGATAGGGGATGAGAATACTGGGCAGACCTAGGGTAGTAATTTCCGCCAGGGTTGTTGCTCCAGCACGGCTGATGACCATATCCGCCTGACTGTAAGCATCGGCCATATCTTTAATAAAAGCCCTGGGTTCTCCTGGGATTCCCCGTTCTTCATAGAGAGATTTTACACGGGTAAAGTCCTTTTCTCCAGTTTGATGAATGAAATAGATGTTTATATGATGTGATTTTAAATAAAACCAGGCGTCACAAATAGCTTCATTGATGACCCTTGCTCCTTGACTCCCACCTAGAACAAGCACCTGAAGCCGCGGATGCGGAGATGCAGAGATGCGTGGACGTTTTACGCTTAAAATGTCTTTACGAATAGGATTGCCTGTTAATGTGCATTTTCTTTTAGGAAAGTAGGGTAGGGAGGACGCATAAGACGCACAAATACACTTTGCCAGATGGCTCAATGTTTGATTAGCCTTGCCCGGAATGGCATTTTGTTCATGAAGCACAAGGGGGATGCGTAGACAGGTGGCTGCAAGGGCGACAGGTGCTGAAACATATCCTCCTGTGCCAACTACTAAGTCAATTTCTTCCTGCTGAAGGAGTTTTAAACTTTCTTTCAATCCTATCAACATCTGCCATCCACCTTTAAGTTTGGCAAACAAGTTTTTACCTACTAGCCCCGAGGTGTTAATATTGTAAAGAGGAAACCCATAATGAGGAATAATTTTTCTTTCCAGTCCTTCCTTACGCCCAATAAAAATAATTTTTTCCACCTTGTTGCTAGCTTTTAGAGCCTGGGCAATAGCGATTCCAGGGAATATATGTCCACCACTCCCTCCAGCGGCAATAGCAATATTATATTTATTCTCTCCTAACATAACTACCTTTGTCCCTGGGCATGAATATTTTCTAGGATCCCAATAGCCATGAAATTGGCTAAAAGGGCGCTGCCACCATAGCTAATAAAAGGTAAAGTAATCCCCTTTGGTGGAAGTAGCCCTAGACATACACCCATGTGAATGATGGTCTGCATGCTGAGCCACAGAGTAATTCCTAAAGCAAGATAAAAACCAAATAGGTCTCTTGCCCCACGTGCGATATTAATACCACGCCATATCAAGAGAGCAAAGAGGAAAGTTATGAAAGCTACACCCCAAAATCCTAGTTCTTCGCCTAGAATGGAAAAGATATAATCTGTAAACGGTTCTGGCAGATAAAATAGTTTCTGTTGGCTAGCCCCCAATCCTTGTCCCCAAAAGCCTCCACTGGCAAAGGCGAGCTTGGAGTGAAGAATAACATAACCTACACCCAAAGGGTCATTTTCAGGATGAAGAAAGGCTAATAAGCGTTTAAGACGATAAGGGGCCTTAATGAGTAAGTAAAATAATCCAGCAATACCAGGGCAGGTAATAATAAAAAGGTGTTTTATCTTTGCCCCCCCTAAAAAAAGCATACAAAAGGTCAAACTTGCGAGTAAAAGGACAGTGCCCATATCTGGTTCCGCCAATAGGAGTCCCGCAAAGATACTATAAATGATTAAGGTAGGTAATATACCTACGGAAAATTGCTTTATTTTTTCTTCTCTGGAAACAGCGGCTGCAAGGTAAGAGATAAATGCTATTTTGGCAAATTCTGAAGGTTGAAGAGAGAAATGTCCTACTCTAATCCAGCGGGTAGCATTATTAATTTTTCTTCCTATTCCAGGCACAAAAACAAGTATTAACCCGATGATGGCTAGACATAAAAGAGGATAAGTAAGACGCTGATAGAGCTGATAGGGAATATACCTGATCATACCCAGCATCAAGATTATACCTATAAAGGCATAGAAACCTTGACGCTTTAGAAAAAAATAGGGGTCACCATATTGCTTTTGGGCTAGGACAAAGCTACTACTAAAGACCATCATTAACCCAATGCCTGTGAGGATAAATACCAAAATAAATAATTCCCAATCCCATTTGTGAGGAAAGGTCTGTTTAGAGTGCATAAACCACCTTTTTAAATATTTCTCCCCTTTCTCTATAATCTTTGAACATATCAAAACTGGCACAGGCCGGTGAAAGTAATACACTCCCCCGAGGTCTAGCTAATTGCCAAGCCTTTTTCACTGCCTCTTCCATAGTTTTAGCACGCACAACTGGAGTTAAATTCCCAAGGGCATTAGCGATTTCAGTGGCAGCAGCACCTATGACAACCACAGCCTTGGTTTTAGTAGCTACCAGTGGACGTAAAGGCGAAAAGTCCTGTCCTTTGCCCAGACCACCAGCAATGAGCACAATCGGATCGGGCAGAGTGTCTAAAGCAGCCAGAGTGGCATCTACATTTGTTCCCTTGGAGTCATTGTAAAAGGCAATTCCATGCACAGAGCGCACTAGTTCAATCCGATGAGGTAGCCCTGAGAAGCGAGAAATAACCTCAGTAGTAGTTTGAAAGTCACACCCAGTAATTTGAGCTACTAACAAAGAAGCCATAATGTTTTTATAATTGTGCTTTCCCTTTAGAAGGATATTTTTTGTATCTAAAGTCCACTGCTGATTGACTTCAACCACAATTTTCTCCCCTTTAAGATAAGCCCCTGGCGTGTGACGGTCTTTAGTGCCAAAAAAGAGTTTTTTGCTTTTTATTCCCCGGGCGGCTTGCACCAATTGTTGGTTATCTCCTTCCAAGATACACCAGTCGGTGGTTGTCTGATGCCAGTATAATTTTAATTTGGTTTGAAGATAGGTATTGAAATCAGCGTGTCTATCCAAGTGATCCACTGATACATTAAGACAAATACCAATCCAGGGGTGAAAGGAATTCTCTGGTTCCAATTGGAAACTGCTAATCTCAGCTACAATATAATCCAGCGAGGGGTCATCGGTTGCTTCAGCCAAAGGGGTACCAATGTTTCCTCCAACCCATACTTTTTTACCATGAGCAGCTAAAATTTTTCCAATTAAATTTGTGGTGGTGGTTTTTCCATTAGTGCCGGTAATAGCAATGATAGGGGCAGAAAGAAAGGGCCCGACCAGGTCTAATTCCCCCAAAATGGGGATTCCCCGGTTTCTAACAGACTGGAAAATGGGTAAATTTAAAGGCACGCCAGGGCTTACAATGATGTAATCTGCTTTTAAAAATGTTTCTTCCCGATGTCCTCCTGTTTCTAATTGGAAATCAAATCCCTTTAGGGTTTCAAGTTGAGGTTTTATTCTTTCTAGAGAAGCACTGTCTGAAATGGTTACACGCCCTCCTCTTTCCAATAAAAAACGAGTGAGGGATGCGCCTGTTTTCCCTAGTCCAACGACAACAAAATGTTTATTTTTTATTTCTATACAACTTTTTCTCTCCATCGTTTTTCCCGTTGTTAACACATCCTCACCTTCACGCGTTTACCCATTTCCATTTTACCTCAGTTTCAGAGTGCTTAAAGCCGTTAACGCCAAAATAATACCTACAATCCAAAAACGCACAATGATTTTGGGCTCTGGCCAGCCTTTAAGTTCAAAATGGTGATGTAAGGGACTCATTTTAAAAACACGTTTCCCTTTTGTTAGTTTGAAGTAGCTTACCTGGATAATTACAGATAAGGCTTCAATAACAAAAAGTCCTCCAATGAGGAGCAGGAGGCATTCTTGTTTAACCATGACGGCAATTGTGCCCAGGGTTGCCCCTAGCGAAAGTGAGCCTACGTCACCCATAAAAATTTCTGCTGGATAAGCATTGTACCAAAGGAAACCGAGGCAGGCCCCTAGGAGGGCTCCACAAAATACAGCCACTTCGCCTACACCAGGGACATAGGCAATTTGTAGATATTGGGCTAGCTTAATATGTCCAGCTAAATAGGCCAGTAACAGGTAAGATCCGAAAGAAATACCCAGCGGACCTACAGCCAAGCCATCCAGACCATCGGTAAGGTTCACAGCATTGGATGCTCCTACGACTACCAGCACGAAGAAGAGATAGTAAATGCTGCCTATATCTGGGGTAAATGACTTGAAAAAAGGCACGTATAAACGAGTGGAAAGACCAAGTTTTTCAAACAAGATAAAACCAATAATTAAAGCTGAAACAATTTGGAGACCAAATTTTGTTTTGATACTAAGACCTTTCCCCTTTTTTTGTTTTATTTTTATGCAATCATCTACAAATCCAATTAAGCCAAATAAGACACAGGTGAGAAATAAAGTCCAAGTAAAACCATTGTTTAGATTGCCCCACAAGAGCACAGTAACGAACACAGAGAGTAAAATAGAAATACCTCCCATGGTGGGAGTGCCAATTTTACCATTGTGGCTATGAGGTTCATATTCCTTCTCAGTTTTACCCCAGTGTTTTTCTTTAAACAAACGAATAAACCAAGGTATCAGATAAAAAGAAAGGAAAAGGGCTGTTAAAATGGCATAAGCAGTGCGGAAGGTAATGTAGCGAAAGACGTTAAAACCAATCCAATATTTATGTAAAGGATATAAAAGGTGATATATCATGGCTTTCCTCTTAATTCAGCTACCAGTTTTCCAAAACCTATGTTGTGGGATGCCTTGAATAAAATGACGTCTCCAGGAACACATATTTTTTTTAATAGAGATAAAATTTCTTCTTTGTTAGCGATTGGATAGATTTTATTTCCATTCATACCTGCTTTTAAAGCTCCTTCTTTGATGTCATCTGCATAAGTCCCATAAACAATCAGGGCCTTTAAGGGAACTTTAGCCGCCCATTTCCCTACTTCCTGATGCCAGAAAGTAGTCTTTTCCCCTAGTTCCAGCATGTCTCCTAAAACAGCTATTTTTTCACCTGAAAATTGTTTAAGAGTTTGTAAAGCTGTTTGCATAGAAGCAGGATTGGCATTATAGCAGTCATCCAAGATGAATATACCATTTTCCCCTTGGTAAAGGCAAAGCCTGCCTGACAATGGACTGAAAGTTTCTAAAGCTTGCTTAATTTCGTCCGGAGTTAGCTCAAAATAATGGCCTACAGCAGCGGCGGCAAGAAGGGCATAGATTTGATGTCTGCCTAGCACGCGGCTTTTTATTTCAAGATGGGTGTCTGGTAAAACTAGGATAAACCGTATTCCTTCTTTTTCACAGACGATATTTTTTGCCCTTATTTCACCATGATTAAAGCCAAAGCTTATTTCTGATTTGTGGAAGGAATTAGCGAGCTCAGCGACCATCGGGTCATCAGCATTATAGATAAAACATGCCTGGACATGGGGCAAAAGAGCTCCTTTTTCTGTTTGAATATTTTTTAAAGTGGAAAAGCCTTCTAAATGAGCTGGCTGGATGTTAGTGATAATCCCTATTTGGGGTCTAGCAATAGAAGCAAGATAGGCAATTTCTCCTGGTTTGTTTGTGCCCAATTCCACACAGGCTACATCATAGCTACTATCTAAACCCAGCATGGTAAAGGGTAGGCCAATCTGGTTATTGTAATTCGCCATATTTTTTAGGACCTTAAAACCCTGTTGTAATACCCCAGAGATAGCTTCTTTGGTTGTTGTCTTTCCACAACTACCGGTGACAGCAATGAGGGGAATATGACCGTGTTTGTCTCGCCAGTAGTGGGCCAAATTCCCTAAAGCATGCAGAGTGTCATCTACCGTAATAAGTATGGTTTTTGAGGGAAGATTTAAAGAAGCTAGGTATCCTTTATTTAAAATAATGCCACTTGCTCCTTTTTCTATAGCCAGAGGAATGAACTCATGTCCATCGTAACGATTGCCTTTAAGGGCAATAAACAAATCATTTGGTTGCAGACTGCGGGTGTCATCAGTAATGGCACCAATTCGCAGACAGTCAACTAGTTCACTGTTCATCGGTAACAACTCTCGTGTTACTAATTTTCCTCTTGTACCCTGTAAAATATCTCTCAATATCCAATTTCCTGTTTGTCTCACGGCAGGTTCTATAAGCGTATATGCATAAATATGTAAATGCGTAAATGTGTTGCTATAGTTCTGTATTACAAGAAAATTATTCCTCATTGTCCATTACTAAATTTTTTATTACTTCCTCCCTATCATCTAGGTGATATTTTTTATCTCCAACAATTTGGTAGTTTTCATGACCTTTACCAGCAATAAGAACAACGTCTCCCTTTTTAGCATATTTAATAGCCCAAGCGATGGCTTGTTGTCTATCGGGAATAATGCAATAAGGGATTTCTTTTTTGATACCCATTTCTATATCCTGAATGATTTGCCGTGAGGATTCATTGCGAGGATTATCATTAGTAATAATAATCATATCAGCAAGTTCACTGGCAATTTCTCCCATTATGGGCCGTTTCCCCCTATCCCTGTTTCCGCCACAACCAAAGACAGTAATAAGTTTTCCCTGACAAAAAGGGCGTAAGGTAGTAAGGGCCTGTTTTAGGGCATCTGGGGTGTGTGCATAATCAATAATGACTTCAATCCCTTTTCCTGAAAAACGCTCCATCCGTCCCTTTACTCTTCCTATTTTTTCCAAGCCAGACTTGATGACGGAAAGGGGAATGCCAAGGGCAATGGCGGCAGCAGTAGCAGCTAGCAGATTATACAAGTTAGGTTGGCCGATAAGGGAAGAGACAAGAGAGAAATTACCTTCAGGTGTCTGAATAATCGCTTTTGTTCCGTCCAAGGAAAAGTTTACCTCCTGGGCCCGAACTTGTGTCTGTGTTGAAAGTCCATAAGTAATGTAAGGAGAGTGGTGAGCAACTGCCTTAAGGAGCCTTTGTCCCCAGGTATCATCTGCGTTAATAACAGCTACCCCCTCGGGTGCTAAGTAATATGTGAATAGCTCTTTTTTACAATTGAAATAAGCCTCCATATTTTCATGAAAATCAAGGTGATCTCGGGATAGGTTGGTAAAGATAGCCAACTTAAATTTGCAGCCTTCTACCCGCTTGTAGAATAGGGAATGAGAGGAGACTTCCATAACTACGTCTGTGATATCATTAGTAAGCATTTCGTGAAAGAGTTTTTGTAACTCCAGGCTATCTGGTGTAGTTAAAGACGCAGGGATAGTTTTTCCTGCATACTGATATTTGATGGTGCCAATGATACCGGGTCTTCTTTGGGCTTGTTCTAAAATTGAAGCTATTAAAAAACTGGTAGTGGTTTTGCCATTTGTGCCAGTGATACCAATGAGAGTGAGTTTTTCAGCCGGATGTTGATAAAATGCGGCTGCTACTTTAGCGGCTGCTTCTCTAGCATTTCCCACCTTGATATATGTGACTCCATTTTTGCTATCTAAAGGTATTTCTTCAGTCAGAATGGCTGCGGCTCCCTTGATAATTGCCTCGCCAATGTAAGCTTGACCATTGTTATGAAGTCCTTTCAAGGCTATAAAAAGGCTTCCAGGTGATACCTGTTTAGAATGGGCTGTGATATGCTTGACGTCTATTTCTAAATTACCTTGAGTGTCTACAATGAGAATATTTTTTAAAAGTTCCCTTAGTCGCATCAATTGGCCTCCAGTTGGAGCAAACAAACAATGTCTCCTTTGATTTTAGTTCCAGGGGGTGGAGTTTGTCTTGTTACCCTGCCCATGCCTTTAATTTTAACCTTTATATTCGCATCTTGCAAAATTTTTAAGGCAAGGCGCAGGGGTAGCCCTCGTAAATCGGGCATGATACCTTGAGCAATGTCAGGATTTATCTGGGTTGCTTCTACAAGACTTTTGGAGGGGATTGCCAACTTAGGTGTCTTTTTTAATTTAGCTACTTTAAACGTAGGAGAAGAGGGCGGTAATTGCCATAACCAAATAATATCTTGAGCAATTTCTTTAAATATTGGTGCAGCAACCACACCTCCAAAACTGATAGGATGAGGTTCATCTATTACTACTACAATTACTACTCGAGGGTGTGATGCTGGGAAAAAACCAACAAACGAGGCAATGTGTTTATTTTTATAATATTGGCCTGTTTTAGGGTTTATTTTTTGAGATGTTCCGGTTTTGCCAGCAACTTCATACCCTGGAATATCTGCTTCCTGGCCAGTGCCTTTGACTACTACTTTCCGTAAAATTTTTTTTACCTTATAAGCTGTTTTAGGTGTGATGACCGATGCTTTTATATGTGGCTGATACAGTTTGACCACTTTACCTTTGGCATCCCGAATTTCTCTGACCAAAAGGGGCTGCATGAGCTTGCCATCGTTGGCAATAGCACAGTAAGCCATAGCAAGCTGAAGGGCAGTGATACCAATACCCTGACCGAAGCAAATGGTAGCCGTATCAATTTTTGTCCATTGATTGGCTGACCTTACTAATCCGCTGGCTTCACCATCCAGATCTATATTTGTCCTTTTCCCAAAACCAAAACGTTTGATGTAGTCATAAAACAGTTCTTTTTTGACTTTTTGCCCAATTTTGACTGCTCCGATATTAGATGAATATACAATGGCATTTTCTACTGACAACCAGCCAAAGGGTTTCACATCGTGGATAGTGACATTTTCTAACCGGTAATGTCCCTTTTCTCCATAAAGGATGTCATGAGGAGACCAGATGTTTTCGTTTAAGGCCGTAGCTAATAAGAAAGGTTTAAACGTAGAACCAGGTTCAAAGACATCGGCAATGGTTTGATTGCGCCATATAGTAGGATTGGCCTTACGAAAGGAATTAGGGTCAAAAAAAGGATAATTAGCCATGGCCAGGATTTCTCCTGTTTGGGGAACAACAACCACCACACAGCCCTTTTGAGCATGCCATTTTTTGATGGCCTTTTTTAGGGCCTCTTCCGCCGCATATTGAATTTTGTAGTTTAAGGTTAAATAAAGCGTATCTCCATCTTGAGCAGGTTGAATGGGAAGGCGAGGAGAGATAGTAATCCGACCACAAGCATCTTTAATTCCATAATAATACCCAGGTTTACCTTTTAAAAAATAATCGTACTTGCGTTCTATACCCTCCAATCCCTTGCCATCTATGCCCACAAACCCCAAGACCTGACCAGCTAAAAAGATGTGGGGGTAATAACGGCGGTTTTCAGGTTGGAATCCCAAACCATTTAGATTGAGTTTTTCTATTGCTTCTGCCTCTCTAGGAGAAAGCCAGCGTTTAATCCAGATAAATTCACCTTTTCTGTTTAACTTTTTTACGAGTTCTTTTTGAGAAATGTGTAAAATCTTATGGAGTGCCCTTGCCACAACATATGGATTCTCAATCTTATCTGGACAGGCATATAAAGACGGAGTTTGCACTGTTATTGCTAATGGTTCTCCATTTCTGTCATAGATAAACCCCCGCTTACAGGGGATGGTGACTTTTGTTAATTCCTTCCTATGAGAAGAAATATCCATGACTTGCAGACGAAAGGCCTGGGCCAGAATACACAGACCACTCAAAGAGAGAAAAAT
>JAGHCL010000140.1 GCA_021160485.1 Candidatus Desulfofervidaceae bacterium | reverse complement strand
AAGCAAGCAAGCAAGCAAGCAAGCAAGCAAGCAAGCAAGCAAGCAAGCAAGCCCCCATTTTTTAGACTGTAAGAAGGTCTTTGCCCATGCCAAATTAATAGGCAAAATTATCCTAGCTAATCTTTTATCCCTCCCTATTAAAAGATATATTAATTTTATTAATACTACTATTTCTCATCCTTTGTTTAAAATCCATAAAAATATTACCTTCAATCTTTATCCAAATACTGCTGTTTGTCCTGAAAAAGACTCTGATATCCTTACAACTATTATAAATCATCAAGAAAGTTTTGTTGTTGGTTTTAAAAATTTATACCTCTGTGGAGAATTTTGTCTTTTATCGCCAAAGGTGCCAAGAGACCTGTGGATGAGATTAAAAAGAATAAATACCCGCAATAGAATGACTTATGAGATAATTAATGCACTCCTTAAATTACAAAAACAATTTCTTATTTCAGGTAAAAATATAGATTTATGCCCTCTTTCTAAAACGTTTCTTTCTAATTTTCTCAAAAACCCTTCAATTGACCCCAGTCGTATTTCTAGGCTCTTAAAACAAGAAAAGCTTTGCCTTCCTGATGGTCAGATTATCTCTTTTGCTCAACTTTTTCCTAGCAAAAGAGATATCATCTCATTCAGAGTGTATGAGATTATTTCTAAAGAAAAATTATTAGGAAGTACTCAAACTGATAAAGACATTGTTTTTCTTCTTAAAAACCGATATGGACTTAACATTTCAAGAAGGGAAGTTTGTAAAATAAGAAAAAAATTGTCTATCCCAACTGCTTGGGTGAGGAATAAAGATAATTTTTTAGGTGTTTGTGGTAAAGAATTCTCGCCTCCCTTTTATCTACAACAGATGACATCCTTCCCAGAGATACCAGGTGTCTATATTATCAGACTTTTAGGGAAGCAAATAAAATATCCAAAAGGTCTAAGCGATATTATTTATATTGGTAGTTCAAATAATCTAGGCACTCGTCTAATGACTCATTTAATAAGGAGTAAGAATCCTATTTTAAAAAAATATATAGAAAAGACTCCTCTTTTTTTCAGTTATCTTGCCTTATCTGAGCGCTGGAGAGAAGTTGAGCGTGAAATTTTCTTTGATTTTACTAAGTTATTTGGGACCTCCCCACTCGGCAATCGTTTAACACCGTAAGAAAGGAGGGTTAAAGAATGCGGATATTCAAAGGTGTGAGTTTAGCTTGGAAAGTAGAAATAGGTTGCTTTATGTTGGCTATTTTGGTCTTCTTTGGAGGTGGAACGATACTTTTGAAGTCTTCTAAAGTAGCTTCTGAGGTAGGATATTGTATTAATGGAAGAGTGCCTGTGGCTGATATGACGATGGAAGCCCAGATTCAAGTCTTAAAGGCACGTGATACCATGGCAGAGTTTCTTGCCCATGAAGAAGACCTTGAGGAAATAAAGGCCGAATTTAAACAACATTTGGCTAATGCCCGCAAAGTTCTAACCACTAACTTAGCCCTAACAGAGACAGAAAAACAAAAGCTAAAAGATGTTTTGAACTTACTTGCTCTTTTTGAAACGCAATGTCTTAACATGCAAAATATCCACCAGCGGGCAGTAACTCTAAAAAAACATGCAATGGAGTTAATGGAAACAAGCGATGCAGTCTTTGATAAATTGTTAGATGCTGCCAGAAAATCTCATCTCTCTTTTAAGGAATACGATGCTATTAATACAATGTCAATGGCCATAAATGATTATCTTATTAGCGGTGCAGATGAGGAGATAGAAAATTTTAAAACAGCAGCCCAGGCACTTCGCTCTTCACCTTCCTTCCCTAAAATAGAAATAAGCTTTGCTGAGGCATTTAAAAAAGCTGAAGAGACAATCTCTGCTTATCAAGAGTTTCTAAAGAGCAAAAAAGAATCCTTTTTAGCAATGGAGAAACTGGATAATACTTCAAAACACTTACTTCAAACATTGGCTGATATGGAAGAGAAGGTTTATTCAGAAATTGGCCAAATCCAAACAGGCATATTTAAAGATACCCGTAAGGTTAAAGCAACCATAGGGGCTGTGTTTTTTGTTATTCTCATCGGTATAATTTTATTCAATGTCACTTTACGCCGTTTTATCTTAACTCCTCTCAATAGTTTGAAAAAAATAGTCTTCTCTGTGGCTCAGGGTGACTTTACCAAAAGGTTCTCTTATAAACGTGTAAACTGCTCTCAAATTATGCAATGTGGTAATCAGAGCTGCCCTGAATATGGTAAAGATGGGGTTCTTTGCTTTTATGCCGTAGGTTCCTTTGCCTCTGACCTTGGCAGAGAAATACACTGCCCCAGGATTACAAAAGGTATATACAAAAGCTGTCGTGAATGTAAAATTATGAAGATGGTGGCTGGAGATGAGATTAAGGAAATCGGCACAGTGGTTAATTTTATGGCAGAATCTCTTAGTCAAAGCATGGAAACCATTGCCAGTGCGGCTACGCAGATAGATAGTGCCTCTTCTGAAGTAACCACCTCTTCTCAAAAGCTAGCCGAAGGAGCGAGTGAACAGGCAGCCTCTTTAGAAGAAACCTCTGCCTCTATGGAAGAGATTGCTTCTATGGCTAAACAGAACGCAGATAACGCCTTACAAACTGACCAACTGATGAAACAAACTCAGCAAATCACCAAAGAAACAGAAGCATCCATGAAGAGGCTCACAAAATCCATGGAAGACATGACCAAGCTAGCCGAAGAAACGCAAAAGATTGTAAAAAGTATTGATGAAATTGCCTTTCAGACAAATTTACTTGCCTTAAATGCGGCCGTAGAGGCGGCTAGAGCCGGAGAAGCAGGACAGGGATTTGCGGTGGTGGCAGATGAAGTGAGAAACCTGGCCCAAAGGACAGCGGCGGCAGCTAAAGATACAGCTCAGTTGATTGAGCAGACAGTAGAGGGAATTCATAATAATTTAGGGCTGGTGAAGAAAGTAGATGTTGACTTTAGTAAGGTAGAGGAATTTGCTGGTAAGGTAGCCAGTCTTGTAGCTGAAATTAGTGCGGCCTCACAGGAGCAGACTCAGGGTATTTCTCAGGTAAATACAGCTTTGTCCCAGATGGATAAAGTCACCCAGCAGACAGCAGCTAATGCAGAAGAATTGGCATCAGCCAGTGAAGAAATGAAGGGCCAGGTAGTAAGTTTAATGGAACTTCTTAGTCAGTTTAAGTTTGAAGAGAGAAATCAGGCAAGGGCAGTAAGGTATGTAACACCTCCTAAGTTGCAGGCAGAAAAACAAGAACTACATAAAGCTCTTCTAGAGAAAAAAGAAGTAAATCCTGAAAATGTTATTCCTTTGGATGGAGATTTTGAGACATTTAAGGCCGATGGAAAAGGTTAAATTTCTTTTAAAGAAAACTCATATTATTAGAAATAATAAGATAAGAAAAGGTAGTGGTGCTTTTAAAATAAATGGAGATGGAGATAAAGATGTTTAATGTAGAGCTTAAGCAAGGTAAAGGTGAAACAACTCTTATTGTTGAGGATGATGAAGATGTACTTAGTATACTCAGGGAGATACTTAGCAAAACCGGGTATGCTGTCTTAGAAGCAAGGAATACAAAGGAAGCTTATTCAATATTTAAAAAAGAAAAAAATAAAATTCGGCTTGTTATAAGCGATGTGGTGCTTCCAGATGGCAGCGGAGTTAAACTAGTTGAGAAAATGATAACTCAAAGCCCAAATCTTAAGGTCATACTGAGCAGTGGATATCCAAGTGACGAAGTAGATCTGGCTGAAACAAATAAAAAAAGATTTTTGTTTTTGCAAAAGCCATATATATTAACAGAACTGTTAATGACTATTAGAGAAATTTTAGATTGAATTAGTTTTATTAATTCTCGCTTAAAATTGACTCCTTCCAAGAAAGGATATAACTCCTCGTTTGCTTTTCCAATAGAGCCTGTGGACAATGGGCAGGTAAGTCCGGATTTATCATTGACAGACAGTAGTGATATGTATAATACAATAATTGAAACTTTT
>JAGHCL010000206.1 GCA_021160485.1 Candidatus Desulfofervidaceae bacterium | reverse complement strand
GATAAGTGGTACAATAATATCTGGTCCTTTTTAAAAGAGGCCAGAGCAAAATATGTTGCAGGCGAGTTAAATTCTTCTAAATATTTGCAAGAGGAAAACTATTTCTTCTCTATTTTCTTTTTCCCACAGAGAATTCTACAAAAGATAGCCAGAAAGGAATTAGTTAACAAGTTAAAATTAGATTTTGTTGATGATGGAAAACTGACTATATGCCTTTAATAAGGCCAAGTCTATTCTTGCGATGAATATAGGCCTGTGATATATTTTCCAAAATTGCATGAGGAGTCTTAATAATGATCAGAAATCCTGTGGTGGCAGGACAATTTTATCCAGACAGCCCGTCTCTGTTAAACCATTATTTGGAAAGATATATCCCCAAAGGAGTTCCTAAGGAAGCGGCTTTAGGGGCGGTTGTCCCTCACGCTGGTTACATGTTTTCTGGAGGTGTAGCTGGAGCTGTTTATGCAAAGCTAGACATACCGGATACAATAATAATTTTGGGACCCAATCATACCGGAATAGGGGCAGCCTTTGCCCTTATGGATAAAGGCATCTGGAAAACCCCGTTAGGAAATGTTCCCATTAATGAAACCTTAGCGCAGTTAATTTTATCAGAGACAGACTTACTTACTTCTGATCTTGCCGCTCACCAATATGAACATTCGATTGAGGTCCAATTACCTTTTTTACAGTATCTCAAAAATGATTTCAGCTTCGTTCCTATCACTCTAACTCATACCTGGTATAGCAATTGTGAACTCCTGGGAGAAGTCATTGCCAGGGCAATAAAAAAATTTGGTGAACCCGTGCTTATAATTGCCAGTAGTGATATGACCCACTATGAACCTCATGAAAAAGCTAAGGCAAAGGATAGTCTGGCTGTTAATCGTATCCTTGCTCTTGACCCTGGTGGGCTTTACGAAACTGTTCACACACAAAAAATTACCATGTGTGGGGTCATTCCCACCGCAGTCATGCTGCAGGTAACAAAACTCCTGGGGGCAAAGGAGGCTGAACTCATCGCCTACGCAACATCAGGAGATATTTCTGGCGATTATGGAAGTGTGGTAGGTTACGCTGGGATTATAGTCAAATAATAACTGGATTATTTCTCTCTTTTCTTCACTTGGTCTTTCCGGCTCGGCTTGTGGTTACCCATTGCTTCCGCTAAATAGCGCTCCGGGGTCCTTAGACAGCCAGAATCGTGTTTGAAATAGAGGCAAACACGATTGACAAGATCAATCGCGGATTTCGGGTGTGTCCGTTAACTTGATTTTTTAATAAAAAAAAATATAATGGCCCTGTTTTGATAGCTAATTTTTTAGCGATTATCAAGACCAAAAAGGGAGAGGTGTATGGCTGAGGAAGAATACGATAAAGAGGGACATTCAGATGCCTTTCATGAAGAGTTTATTAAGGCCATGGAGGAATGGGCTGAGAAAAGAAAGGCCTTGGCCGAAGACCGTGCTGATCTAGCTAACAAGCGAACCGAATGGGCTGAAATGCGGACAAAGCTTGCCGAGATTAGAACTCGCCTGGCAGGCGGTAGAACAGATTTAGCTCGCAAGAGGACTAATACTTTGGCTGGGGTTGGTGGACATTTTTAGACTTTGGTATCATTTTGCTTGGGGCCTCTGTGATAGGAGTGGCCGCCAACATGTTCAAAGATACCCTCTTCCATGAGAGAAAAATTATGAAGCAATTGGAAAAGGAGTTAACCCCTGAAGCTCTGAACAGAAGAGAAGAGGAAATCAAACAACTTTTAAGGTTTAGCTCATTTTTAAAAGACCAAAAACGTGATTAGAAAACTTTCTATTAGACAAAAAATTGAATATGGCCTTTTTATAGAAGCCATTATTGATGTAAATATTTCCTTTTTAGAGATGAGGAAGGCTGAAAAAAACTACTTTTTATATCATGATCCCAAGGCATTGACAGAAACCTATTATAAAGGGGAAAATGCCCAAGGAAATTATAGTTATTGATGATGAAAAAGTTGTCTGTGATATGGCTAAAATGGTGTTAACGAAGGGAACGTGTATTTGACTTCTTTCCAAAGCCGATAAAAATAGAGGAGCTAAAAAAATCAGTCAAAGAAGCTCTTGAAGAATAAATAGTATAAAAGTTTTTTGTTGAGGAAAACTTATGAGCAAAATAGTTACCCGCTTTCCCCCGAGTCCAACAGGTCATCTTCATATTGGTGGTGCAAGAACAGCTTTGTTTAACTGGCTTTTTGCCAGACATCATGGCGGAAAGTTCATTTTAAGGATAGAGGATACAGACAGGCTCCGTTCAAAACAGGAGTATGTTGATGGCATCATTGAAGGTATGAAATGGTTAGGACTTGACTGGGACGAAGGACCCTTTTTTCAATCTCAAAGGATGGAGATTTATCAAAAGCATATTGAGCAGTTATTGGCTGAAGGAAAGGCCTATTATTGTTATTGCACGCCTGAAGAGTTGGAACAAAAACGGAAGGCTGCTATGGCGCAGGGGAAAAAGCCCCGGTATGATGGCACCTGTCGCCATAAAAATCTTCCTCCCAAAGAAGGAGCGGTAGTCCGATTTAAAAGCACCCTTGTAGGAGAAACCGCTTTAAATGATCTTATTCATGGACCGATAGTGTTTAACAATGCCGAACTGGACGATTGGATTATCCAGCGCAGTGACGGCACTCCTACATATAACTTTGTGGTGGTGGTTGACGATGCCACCATGGGCATCACCCATGTTATCCGTGGTGATGACCATATTAATAATACGCCCAAACAACTTCAGCTCTATGAAGCTTTAGGGTATGAGCCACCTCAGTTTGCTCATGTGCCCATGATTTTAGGGCCAGACAAGACAAAACTGAGCAAGCGCCACGGAGCGGCTTCAATCCTAGAATACAGAGACATGGGTTTTTTGCCTCAGGCCATGGTTAATTTTCTGGTTCGACTTGGTTGGTCCTATGGAAATCAAGAAATTTTTAGCTTGGAAGAATTGATTGGAAAATTTGATATAAAACGCATCGGTAAGTCTGCCGCTGTATTTAATATGGAAAAACTCCTCTGGCTTAATGCCCATTATATTCAAGAAACCTCCAATGAGAAGTTGGCCGAACTTTTGGTGCCCTTTTTGGAAAAACTTTACCCTCAAGCCCCCACAGACTATGTGGTCAAAGTAGCGGCAACCTTAAAAACCAGGGCTAAAACCCTTAAAGAAATGGCAGAAATGGCCGATTTCTATTTCCGGGAAGACATCACTTATGACTCCAAGGCCGCTGCCAAATTTTTAGTGCCTGAAGTCAAATCCGGCTTAGAAGAAATCACCCAGGCTATCATATCCATGGCTGAATTAGATGAAGCCGAATTAGAACGAACATTTAGAGAAATCCAAACGAAGCATCAGCTTAATACCCGCAAATTTGCCCAGGCCATTAGAGTAGCCCTGACAGGACGGACAGTAAGTCCGGGGCTCTTTGAAGTCATGGCCGTTTTAGGAAAAAATCGGGTAGTAAAACGTCTGCGAAAGGCTGTGGAAAGCATAGGCTGAGAAATATACCAAAAGTGTAGGCAAGGAATGGAATTACTTAAACAGCAAGTTTCTTCGGTTGCAGGCCGCAGGTTAATGGAAATTTATGAAACGCTTTTTCAGCACTTTGGTCCCCAACACTGGTGGCCTGGAGAAACACCTTTTGAAATTGTCGTGGGTGCAATTTTGACTCAAAATACTGCCTGGAAAAATGTAGAAAAGGCAATTAATAACCTCAAAAAGGCCAATTTATTAACACCACAAGCCCTCTATGCCTTACCTTATACATACCTAACCCAACTCATCCGGCCGGCCGGTTTTTTCAATGTTAAGGCAAAACGTTTAAAACACTTTCTCCATTTTCTATTTGAGGAATACAAGGGCGATTTAGAAAAAATGTTTGCCGATGATACCGATTCTTTAAGAAAAAAACTCCTTGAGGTTCCGGGTATCGGCCCTGAAACAGCGGACAGTATCTTACTCTATGCGGGAAACAAACCCAGTTTTGTCGTTGATGCCTATACCAGACGTATTCTATTCCGCCACAATCTTATCCCTGAAGAAGCAGATTATGAAGAAGTAAGGAACTTTTTTATGGACCATCTCCCTGAAGACGTGCAATTATTTAATGAATACCACGCTCTCCTTATAGCCTTAGGCAAAAATTACTGTCGTCCCAAACCTCTGTGTGAAAACTGTCCTTTAAAAGGAATTTAATTCTTTGTAGGAATTCCCTTATTATCCAGCTTTTTAAATACCATTTTCTTGACAGGTAAAAGAAGTTTTGATAAGTGAGGGTAAGTGATAGGATAAAAATAAGTTGGACTAAAGATAGGGTATATAGGTATATAAGATGCCTTTAAGAGTAGCAATTTGGCGAGTTGATAATAATAAACCTCACGGAATTGAATATTCTTCTATCGAATCCGAATCAAAGCTAGAAAAAATTATCTTTAATGATATTTCTATGTTAGGTGAGGATTATCTTATTATAGGGAAGCAAGTAAGAACAGATTATGGTAAAATATATTGATATACTTGCAATTAACTCTGAAGGTAAATTGTCAATCATAGAACTTAAGAAAAACAGAGCTCCTAGAGAAGTTGTTGCTCAAGCATTAGATTATGCTAGTTGGGTGCAAAATT
>JAGHCL010000001.1 GCA_021160485.1 Candidatus Desulfofervidaceae bacterium | reverse complement strand
TGGAAATTTTCATTAGGAGTTGACGAAAGTAAAGATTTTTGGTATCAAATGCCGACCGAGGATGGAGGGGAACGAATGGCAAGACACAAGAAAATTGAACGCAAAAGAGAGATTGAACGGCGAAGAAGGCGACGTTTAAAAAGACTTAAATTAAGAGCTAAAGGTTTATTACCGCCTCCAGAAACATCAGGGAAAGAAACAAAACAGGCAAAATGACCTAAGAACAAAGAGGAAAGGAAAAGAGGATGAAAAGGACTTACCAGCCACACATCAAAAGAGGCAAGAGGGTACATGGTTTTCGGGCTCGGATGAAAACTAAAGCTGGACGGAAAATTCTAAAAAGGCGCCGGGCCAAGGGAAGAAAAAGGTTGACTGTTTTTAGTTAATGAAAACATTTGGTTTTTCTAAATGGGAACGAATACGCAAAAAAAAGGAATTTTTGGAAATTACCAGAATTGGACAAAGGCGACAGACTGGACATTTCATTATTTACCTGAAACCTAATCTGGAGGGACACTTGCGTTTGGGTATGACTGTTAGTCGCCAAGTAGGAAATGCGGTGAAAAGAAACCGAGTTAAACGTTTATTGAGAGAGTTTTTTCGCTTGCATAAAAAGCAGTTACCTGCAAGACATGACATTCTTATCATTGCTAAAAAAGGAGCTGCCGACTTAAGTTATGATCAAGTTTGTGAGGAATTAAGTAAAGCGCTATGTAAATACCAATGAAGTATGTAATCATAAGTCTCATAAAGATATATCAACGTTTCCTTTCTCCTTTATTTCCTCCCTCTTGCCGTTTTCACCCAACATGTTCGGCCTACGCCATTGAAGCCATTACCCGTTATGGCATCATCAAAGGTGGCTTAAAGGCCTTATTACGTGTGGCTAAGTGTCATCCTTTTCATCCCGGTGGTTATGATCCAGTAAAATAAAAAATTAACTATTGTGGGGAAAAATATGGCTTATCGTGCTATCGCAGCTTTTGTGCTGTCTATGTTAGTAATTCTTTTATACGATTACTTTTTCTTGCCCAAGAAACACATTAAACAAACATCACCGCCTGCGGTTGCTCCGGTCCAGCCACAGCAACCAAAGGAAGCAAAAGTTAGATCAACACCTCCTGTCCCATTAAAGACAGAGAAGTCAATTTTTGTACCTACAGATTCTGGCAGGGAAATTGTTGTTTCTACCCCTCTTTATAAGGCCATTTTATGTGAAAATGGTGCACGACTAAAAAGGTTTATTCTTAAAAAATATCGGCAAACTGTAGACCCCAACTCACCACCTCAGGACATTGTTTTTAGTGACAATACTACCTTTCCCTTAGGAATTCGCTTCTTACACAGCGATTTACCTTTAGATAGAGTTATGTTTAAAGCTGATAAAACTAAATTAGACCTGTCTAGTCAAGATAGGGAGAAAACCATTACTTTCACTGCCAATGTCGGTGGCATCTTGATAGAAAAAACCTTTACTTTTTATCCAGATGATTATCACATTGACTTTAATGTCAGCTTCATCAATCAATCTTTGCCACCTTTTCAGGATAACTTAGTTGTTTTTTTGGTAAACAAATGGCCAGAAGATAAAAAAGACCGTTATGGTTTCCAAGGAGCTATCCTCTGGCTAAATGATAAATTTGAAGAAGTAAAATGGAAAGACATTAAAAAACATGAAGTTGTAAAGACAGGTAAGCTTCAGTGGGCAGGATTGAGTGACAAGTATTTTATGACCACCATTGTTAATCAAGTGGCAGATAAAGCTACATTTATCGTGAATAACAAAAATGGTCTGCTTGTAGGAGAATTCCTTACTCCTCCTTTAGAGATTACATCTCAGAGAAAGACTGTATCTTTTCTCCTCTACTTTGGGCCTAAAGAGCTAGATAGGCTAAAAAAACTGGATTATCATTTAGATAAAGCAGTCCATTTTGGCTTTTTTGACTCCATTGCCAAACTCCTGCTTTATGTCTTGAAGTGGTTTTATAAATATAGCCATAATTACGGTATTGCTATCATTTTACTTACGGTTGTAATTAAAATTCTCTTCTGGCCCTTAACCCATGTGAGCTTTAAGTCAATGCGCGAGTTACAAAAATTACAACCCCATATTGCACGGTTAAAAGAAAAATACAAAGACGATAAAGAAGCCCTAAACAGGGAGTTAATGAACCTCTACAAAACCTACAAAGTAAATCCGATGGGTGGTTGTTTGCCAATAATTCTCCAAATCCCTGTATTCTTTGCTTTATACAAGGCGCTCCTTTACGCTATTGAATTAAGACACGCCAATTTCATTACTTATTTGCCTTTTACTGATAAAATTTGGCTGGCGGATCTATCAGCAAAAGACCCATATTACATTACCCCTATTTTGATGGGCATATCTATGATGGTACAGCAAAAAATGACTCCCAGCACAATGGATCCTACTCAATCTAAAATGATGTTATTGATGCCTATCTTCTTCACATTTCTCTTTTTAAACTTCCCTTCAGGTCTGGTCATTTATTGGCTGGTAAACAACCTCTTATCCATTGTGCAACAGTTTTACATTAACCGCTCAATTCACCAAGACGGAGGCTAAAATGGAAGGCTACGAATTTGAAGGTAAGACTGTGAAAGAAGCTATCCAAAAGGCATGTGAAACTTTAAATGCCAAGCAGGAAGATTTAGAGATTGAAATAATCTCCGAAGGTTCTGCTGGAATTTTTGGATTAATGGGTTTTAAAAAGGCCAAAATCAAGGCCACTCCCAAAAGGACAAAAGAAGAAGCTATAAAATTGGCCCAAGAGATGTTAGAAGAGTTGATGTCCCTTTTCCCCATACCCACAAAGATAGAAACAGAAGTCTCGGAAAAAGAGGTCAGATTTAACATTGTTGGCGATGGCTCTGGTATTCTTATTGGTAAACAAGGACAAACATTAAATGAATTGGAACACCTTTTTCAAAAAATGGTTCAAAAACAATGGAAAGGACTGCTGCCTTTTAAAATTGTATTGGATGCCGAAGGATACCGAAAACGGCGGCAAAATGCCTTGGTAGAACTGGCTAAAAAATTGGCTGCTCGGGTGAAAAAAACGGGAAAAATTTTCTCTACTCTTCCTCTTTCTGCCGGGGAAAGGAAAATTATTCATCTTACCTTACAAAAAGATAAACAGGTAAAAACGCAGAGTGTGGGTGAAGGAGAATTGAAACGGGTAAATATTATCCCTTTGAAAAAGAAGAGTGGCAAATCGTTTGGAACTCCGTCTTCTCATAGAGGACGAGAACATTGACTGTCTTTAAAAAGACAGGAAAACTTGGGTTCATCCATTTAATGTAAGCTTGATTTAGACTATAGGACGAAAAAAGGGCAAGTCTTTCACCTTCTGGCCAGCGATGGGGTCTTGTGTAAAAGCGTAAGCAGGGCATTGTGTAGAAACGTATATGCTAAGTCCTTAATTCTACAATATCCTTATCCTGTAATATATAATCTCTTTCCACACGGAGTCCTTTTAATTTTTCATTCCAGATCCGGGCGAATTTAAGTTTAGCGGCTATGTCTTTATGGACCTTTTCCGCAAAGTCCAGGACTGTTTTCCCTTTTTTTACAATAAATGGCCTTTCTAGGTCTGGCTTTTTCCCTGGGGCTTTGGCGTAAATCCGGATTACCTCTAAAGCTTCGTAAAGCCTTTGAGCTAATAGATGCAGGTTTATGGCCTTTTTTACAGAGATAGCCACAAATGGTAGCTTTGGCTTCCACAATCCTTGAAAAATTTCTAAGATTTCCTCCCCATCTTCTACATCTAATTTATTCGCCACCACCACGGTTTTTTTCACCATCCAACCATAAGGCACTTCTTTGTCCAGACCAGCTATAGCAATTTTGAACTTACCTAAAAGATTTAAAATTTTCTCCCAGTGAGAGAGCGGGTCTTCAGACAGGTCTAACATGATCAAAAGTAAATCTGCCCGTTTCAGAATATCTCCAACCCAGGGTTCAATATACTCTTCACTAAGCGCCGGCAAATCTACAAGCTGAATCTGCACATCTTCATAATGCATCATCCCAGGCATAGGCACCCGAGTAGTAAAAGGATAATCAGCTACTTCTGGCTCAGCCTTAGTTACTTTAGCTAACAAAGCTGACTTACCCACATTGGGCAAACCCACAATTGCCACCTGCCCTGCTCCTTCTTTTTCAATATAATAACTAAGTCCCCTTTTTCCCTTCTTCCTCGCTGCTTCCAACGTATTTTTCAACTGAGAAAGCTTCCTCCTAAGGGCTGCCCGAAGCTTATCGGTACCCTTATGTTTGGGCATAATCATGAGCATCTCTTCTAAGGCAGCGATCTTCTCTTGAGGAGACTTGGCTGCGCGATACTTTCTTTCTGCAATAAAATATTGAGGAGGTAAATTTGCCGGCATGTTAAAGCTACTACCAAGGACAAAAAAGAATGTCAACCTGATTCGGTCTTGGAATTTCCCATTTTTAGAATCAAGCTCTTCCGCGCTGCTGTATAAACAAATTTGGAAAATTTAGGTAATTTTTTTAGAATGTCCAGACCTTAACGCCTTCCCCGTCATTTCACTTTGCAAATAAACCAAAGTGATATATACTTTATTAGTATGCCTCTCACAAAACAATTGACATTTTATTTGCTTTTCCCTATTTTAATGTGAAGGTTGACAAAGAAAAGGTTATATGGATATAAATCCCTTATTGAGGAGGAAAGGAATGGAACAATGGGAAATAGACTTGATTAATAAACTGAAAGATAAAGACGAAGAATTACGTAAATTGTGGGAAGAACATTTGGAGCTAGAGAAAAAGATAGAAGAGTATCACAAACGTATTTATTTGACTCCAGAAGAAGAAGTAGAGAAAAATAGATTAAAAAAGATTAAATTAGCAGGAAAAGATAGATTGCATGCTATTTTAAATAAATATAGGAAGGAAATGGGAGAATGAGACTTACAGGTGCCCAAATTGTTGTTGAAAGTTTACTTAAAGAAAATGTGGGTGTGGTCTTTGGCCTGCCGGGTGGAGCCATTATAGATGTCTATGATGTTCTTTACGACTCCCCTATTCGCCATATTTTGGTTCGCCATGAACAAGGAGCAGTCCATATGGCAGATGGCTATGCCCGGGCAACAGGAAAAGTAGGTGTGGCGATTGTAACTTCTGGTCCAGGAGCCACAAATACCGTTACTGGTATTGCTACGGCTTATATGGATTCTATTCCCATTGTTGTTATCACCGGTCAGGTACCCACTAAATTGATTGGTAACGATGCCTTTCAGGAAGTAGATATTGTTGGTATTACCCGGCCTTGCACAAAACACAATTTTCTTGTGAAAGATGTAAAAAACCTAGCCCGGATTATAAAAGAAGCCTTTTATATTGCCAGGACAGGTCGGCCTGGACCTGTGCTCATTGATTTACCCAAAGACGTTCAACAAGGCAAAGCAGAATTTGAATATCCAGAAAAGGTAAATTTGCGCGGATATAAACCTACCTATCACGCTAATGTCAAACAGATCAAAAGAGCAGCCCAATTGCTGGCCAAGGCAAAAAGACCTGTTATTTATGCGGGTGGTGGTGTAATTTATTCGGAGGGGGCTTCAGAGGAACTTAAAAAATTAGCTGAAATTTATTACATGCCGGTCACAAATACCTTAATGGGGCTAGGAAGCTTTCCAGGAAATCATTCCTTATGGCTGGGCATGTTGGGTATGCATGGCACCTATCGGGCGAACATGGCTATTTCTTCCTGTGACGTTATGCTTGCCATCGGAGCCAGATTTGATGATCGTGTAACGGGTAAACTGGACGAATTCGCACCTGAAGCAAAGATTATTCATATTGATATTGACCCATCTTCTATAAGCAAGAATGTGAGAGTGGATATACCTATTGTAGGTGATTGTCATGATGCTCTTCAAAAAATATTCAAGGCCATGAAAGAAATTGAAGGTGTAGAATGGGAGAAGAAACATCAGGACTGGCTTGAGCAAATTAACGAATGGAAAAAACAGGACGCCTTAGCCTATAAACAAGACCCGGATGGTCCGATTAAGCCCCAATTTGTAGTGGAGAAACTTTATGAATTAACAAAGGGAGAAGCCATTGTGTCCACCGAGGTAGGCCAAAATCAAATGTGGGCAGCCCAATATTTCAAATTCAAACGTCCACGGACTTTACTCACCTCTGGTGGGTTGGGCACAATGGGATATGGCTTACCGGCTGCCATCGGTGCCCAGGTAGCCTTTCCTGATAAGCTCGTCCTGGACATTGCAGGAGATGGAAGTATCCAGATGAACATCCAGGAATTGGCCACCGCAGTGGGCAATCGTTTACCTGTAAAGGTAGCTATCCTGAACAATGGCTATTTAGGTATGGTACGGCAGTGGCAGCAGCTTTTTTATAAAAGGCGGTATTCCCAAACCAGTTTGGAACACTCACCAGATTTTGTTAAGTTAGCCGAAGCCTATGGGGCAGTCGGTTTAAGGGCAACCAAACCAGACGAGGTAGAACCGGTAATTAAAAAGGCTTTAAGCATTAACGCACCTGTACTTATGGATTTTATCATTGAACCAGAAGAAAATGTTTATCCCATGGTACCTGCAGGCGCACCCATTACCAAAATGCTTTTAGGTGGGACAGTATTGGTTTAGAGAGGAGAAAAAATGAGACATACGCTTTCCTTACTTGTAGAAAATCAACCTGGCGTGCTCTCCCGGGTTACAGGGTTATTTAGTGGCCGTGGGTTTAATATAGAAAGTCTATGTGTAGCAGAAACACTAGACCCTAAGATTTCAAGAATAACCCTGGTGACCAAAGGGGATGACCAAATTGTAGAACAAATCAAAAAACAACTGAATAAGCTTATTAATGTCATCAAAGTGGTTGATCTTTCAGAAATAGAGTCAGTAGAAAGGGAAATGGCCCTAATCAAGGTTAAGGCTGATCCAAATCATAGGGCTGAAGTCTTGCGCATGGTAGATATTTTTCGGGGGAAAATCGTAGATGTAAGTCCTCTTTACTACACGGTAGAAATCACTGGCGATGCCAATAAAATAGAGGCATTTATTGAACTTATGCGCAATTTCCAAATCCAAGAAATTGCCCGGACAGGGACAGTCGCATTGCCACGAGCGAAAAAAATAGTGAAGGAGGAAAAATAAATGAAAATTCGTTATGATGCTGATGTAAGCCTGGATATCCTCAAAGGAGGAAAAGTAGCAGTAATTGGTTATGGAAGTCAAGGCCACGCCCATGCCTTAAATCTACGGGAAAGTGGATTAAATGTTATTGTAGGGCAACGGCCAGGGGGGAGAAATTATCATCTAGCATTAGAACAGGGATTTAATCCCGTTACAGCAGCGGATGCGGCCAAAGAAGCAGATTTGATTGCCCTTCTTATTCAGGATCAATATCAACCTGAAGTTTATAAAAAAGAAATAGAACCTTATCTAACTGAGGGTAAAGCCATCCTTTTTGCGCATGGATTTAATATTCATTTTAACCAGATTATTCCTCCACCCAATGTAGATGTGATCATGGTCGCTCCTAAAGGCCCGGGTCATCTGGTGCGGCGGATGTACGAAAAGGGAGCGGGAGTTCCTGCCCTAGTCGCTGTTTATCAAGATGCTTCAGGCCAGGCCATGGAAAAGGCCCTTGCCTACGCCAAAGGAATTGGTGCCACACGGGCTGGGGTACTGGAAACTACCTTTAAAGAAGAAACAGAAACTGACCTGTTTGGTGAGCAAGTAGTGCTATGTGGTGGAGTGACCAAATTGATGCAAACGGCCTTTGAAACCCTGGTAGAAGCCGGATACCAGCCAGAAATTGCCTACTTTGAATGCATTCATGAGCTAAAACTGATTGTAGATTTGATTTATGAAGGCGGTTTTCAATACATGCGCTATTCTATTAGTGACACGGCTGAATACGGAGACTATACTCGGGGAAGAAGGGTCATCAACGAAGAAACGCGGCAGCGGATGCGAGAAATATTAAAAGAAATTCAAACAGGCGTATTTGCCCGAGAGTGGATTTTAGAAAACAAAGCCGGACGTCCTGTCTATCATGCCTTAAAACGGCAAGAAGAAAAACACTTAGCAGAAAAAGTCGGAACGAAACTGCGTGAAATGATGCCCTGGTTAAAGGAAAGTAAATAATAGTGATTTGGGGAATTTTCACTCTTTTAGAGGCAGGGGATTGATCCCTGTCTCTTTTTTAATCTTAGCTTTATTTGTTCCAAAACAATGATGCATAAAACAGGTTGGCCATTTGTTATCGTAAGCGCATTTTTGAGTGTCATGGCTATTTTTTTAGGTTGGCCTCTTTTAGCCGGTATTGGAGGAATATTTACCTTATTTTTTATATATTTCTTTCGTGATCCCGAACGTCAGATTCCTTTAGATCCCAAAGTGATTGTTTCACCTGCAGATGGTCAGGTAGTCTTCATTGGCCAAACCAAAACCCCTTTTTTAGACAAAAAAATGAAAAAAATCAGTATTTTCATGTCTATTTTTAACGTTCATGTGAACCGGATGCCCTTTGATGCCAAAGTGGAGAAGATTAAATATAAAAAAGGGAAGTTTCTGCCAGCCTATAAAGCAGAGGCCGACACCGCCAATGAGGCAAATGCCATTTTTTGTTCCACACAGACAGTAGGCCCCTTTATTATCGTGCAAATTGCTGGTATATTAGCAAGAAGAATTGTTTGTAATTTAAAACCTGGACAGGAAGTAAAAAAAGGGGAAAGAATTGGGA
>JAGHCL010000161.1 GCA_021160485.1 Candidatus Desulfofervidaceae bacterium | reverse complement strand
CTAAAAGACGATATAATTCGGTATCAGAATAAGAATATTGATAAGTGCGAAGATTTCCGTGAAGACGGAAATATGAAAAGTCTCCCCATACAGGTTTTCCATATAAAAAAGGGTCAACGACATGAATGAGCCCTGCCTGCTGGCAAATGGACTTAACAATTTCAGGTAGCCATTCTTTACCCCGCGGTTCCCAGATAAAAACACCCCGGTTCTGAAAATGTTTAAAAAAAAGCAGCATGGCTTTGATGTTTTCCTCTGTCGGTTTAAAAGATACAGGGGTTTGAAAAAGAAATTTTTCTGCTTTGAGCACATCGGCACGGGCAAAAAAAACCTCCATGACTTCTTCTGTGACGGCGTTTAATCTAAAGCCACCACATTGTTCCCGTTTTTCTATAGGTAGATCTGCCCGACGATAGGTAGGACTATTAGGGAAATGAGTAACACATTGAGGAGCCTTCAGCACAAATTCAAAATCTGGATGGGCATTATCCCGCCAGTTTCTTACTTGTTTTTCTCCCAGAGTCCGATAGAAACTCTGTTGAATTTCTATTGTGTTAAAATTCTGAAAATACTTACTCTGGGCAACCGGGAAGCCACAGCAACCAATTTTTAGCATCACTTTCTACCTTTCGGTCATTGACATGTAAATTCCATTTAGAACAAAACAGAAGATTAAAAATTATATTATCAAATCTTTTGTTGGCAGTTGACTAATTAAACGGTCATTTTTAATCCAGCCATAACCAAGGGGACAGATTAAATGGGTAAGCAGTTGTTGTCCTGTATGACCTTCTGGTGCGGGCAAATTATGTCCAGAAATAAGAGCGTTTAAAGAAAGACTGTCCAGCTCAACCCGATTTTGGGTAATATGAGGTGCCAACCAGGTAATGCCATTGGTGGTAAGTCTCCAGTTTTTGCCCATGGGACGGGCAAAGGAGATACCTTTTTGTAAAGGCACAGGTGAAGAAAAAGCAGCCATACTCTTAGTGGTTAAACGAATATGTTTATTTAAATAAAACATTTTGTCAGCAAATAATTCCAAGGAGAAGCCAAAGTGCTCACTCAATGTAACAAGTTGGTTAAAAACATCATAAGATTGCCAGTGTTCTTCTTTTGCTGCCGGCTTTGAAGTCGGAGCCTGGAAGCTTCCTTTCTTTCTCAGTTTGGCAATGTAAAAACCTTCTCCCAAAGTTTCCAAAGGGTAAAGACGCACAGTTTTTCTCAATGCCGAGGGAAATTTAAAGTTGAGAAATTCTGTTAGGCCCGGGCTCGGGTTAAGATCCGATGGTAAAGAAATTTCTTCCAGTTCGACCGGGTATCTTTCTAAAATGGCGTTTATCACTCCTTCGTTCTCGTGCGGAGTAAGGGTACAGGTAGAGTAAACAAGGCTGCCACCTGGTTTTAGAGCCTTTAAACCGCTGATAAGCAGGCGCTCCTGGATGCGGGCTAATTTCATTACTTTCCCCTCTTTCCACCAGCGTAAAATCTCTGGAGATTTGTGAAGCGTTCCCAGGGCAGTACAGGGAGGATCAACCAAGACTTTATCAAAGCACTCAAAGAATACCGTGCCCGCCTGCTCTCCCAAAATCCTGGCCCAGCCAGCATTAATCACACCCCACCTTTCCAGGTTATAACTTAATGCCCGTAGGCGCTTGCCAGAATTGTCCAGAGCAACCAACATTCCCTGATTTTGCATCAAAGTGGCAAGTAAAGTGGTTTTTGACCCTGGTGCAGCTGTCAAATCCAATACTTTTTCCCCTGGTTTCGGGTCTAAAACCAGAGGCGGCAACATGGAGGAGGGATCCTGCAGATAAATAAGACCAGAAAAATGGACAAAGGATTTACTAATCGGAAAAGGCTCATAATCCACTTTATAGGCCAGAGGATAAAAGGATAATGGAGTAAGTTTAAAACTGTCTTCCTGTAAAAAATGAAGAATATCTTCTGGCCTGGCCTTTAAGGGATTAAGGCGAATGGCTGTCAATATCCGCCGGCCAGCCTGGGCAAGATATGTCTTTGTTGCCTCTTCTCCCATAAGCAGGGAAAGCAGCGTTTCTGGCTGAAGGTAGTCCATGACTTTTAAGTTAATGTGTGAACGGAGTGACGTGTATAAACGTTAGTTCTTCTTAATTCTGCGCCTGCATTTACGTTTTTATACATTCACTTGTTTACGCGCTAAATAGGCAATGGTTTGCCCTTAAGCTCGTTTAACTTGCGCTGCAGGGTAGTCTTTTCTTTCTCTAATTGGGCTAACTCTTTCTCCAGTTTGCTTTTTTCCTTTTCATCTGCCTGTTCAATCCGAGCTTTTAAGGCATCAATTTTCCGGTTAAGTTTATATAATTCCTGGGCAATTTCTCTAATAGCCATATTTTCTCCTATTTTGTTTATATTAATTAATGTCTAAAGGCACGTTCTCCTGTATAAACCATCGCCACAGGCGGGTCTGCTTTATTACAGGCCAGAATCGATTCAAAGTCTCTGATGGAGCCACCAGGCTGGGCAATGGCTGTAATGCCTTCCTTTATAGCCACATCCACCCCATCCCTAAATGGGAAAAAGGCATCGGAAATCATGACTGCTCCTTTTAAACCACCTCGTGCTTCCTGGGTCAGGGTGTCTATTTCTTCCTTCTGTGCTTGAGGACGTTTCCCCTCAGCAATTTCCATTTCCAATACTTTATAAGGAATACCGTATTTTTTAAAGCATAAGGCATCGGCATATTTAGTGTAAGCCTTGTAGATAGCAATTTCTGCCACCCCTACCCTATCCTGCTCGCCAGTACCAATAGCCACCGTAGCTTCATCTTTTACAAAGAGTACCGAATTAGAAGTAACACCCTGCTCTACATACCAGCCAAACAGCAAATCATTGAGTTCTTTCTCCGTAGGCAAGCGTTTAATGCGGTAAGTGTCTCCTTTATATGTCGTTTCTGCCGGGTAAAAGTCCTCTTTGCTTTTAATTTTAGTATAAGGTGACTGCTGAAGAATAAGTCCTCCATCCATCAGTGCCTTAAAGTCCAGCCAGCGTTTATGGGCGTATTCTGACAAGCGATCTATTCTTTTTATTTCTATAATCCGCAGGTTTTTCCTTTGTTTCAAAATATCCACCACCCCAGGGGCATAGTCTGGAGCCGCTACCACCTCTACATAATATTGACTGATAAGCCCGGCCGTATCTTTATCAAGTGTCCGGTTCACCACGACACAGCCACCAAAAGCGGCAATGCGGTCAGCAAAATAAGCACGTTCAAAGGCCTCAGCCAGGGAATTTCCATAGGCCACTCCGGAAGGATTATTATGTTTCATAATCACAGCCGCTGGCTTGGCCATGAGATAGCGCAAAATCTGCAAACCCCTATCTAAATCAGTTAGATTAATCATACTGGGATGTTTGCCAAACTGCAAAAAATCCGTTTCTTGAAGGGCACTGACTAATCCTTCATCTGCACCCACAAAATGGCAATCTCCCAACACCAGATTGCCATTAACAAGTTCATAAAGGGCAGCTTCTTGATGGGGATTTTCCCCATAGCGAAGTCCCCTTTTTTCTCCTCCTACATCCCAAATGCGTTTCCGATAGATGAGCGTTTGTTCTCCAATGACAATCTTTATTTCTTCAGGAAAATGCTCACTTACCACGTCTTTGTAAATTTTTTTTAAATCCTTCATCGCTCCTCCTCTTGCACACGCACAATATCATTAATCTGAAACTCTTTGCCTGAAATAATCAGCCGAAATAAGCCAGGGAGAATCTGTTATTTTTCCCCAAAGCATCAGATTGTTTGGTCTCCTTATTCAGAAAACCACATCCCATAAGGAAAACACATATAATCATGCTTAAACAAACTATCCTTTTCATAAGCACCTCCTTGTGACTTAACTTTAACCAGGAGCTAAAAAAGTGTCAACGACTCAAAGGCAAAAAATTGAGTGTGCTTTTTAGGCACACTCAGCCTGTTTTTTCGCCCTTTGAATGTCCCTATAAATTTTTCTACTTGACAAATAACCAAGGTTTGAGGTAATAGTAGGTGGTGAAAGGTGGCAAAATGGGACAAAGTTTCCCACATAGGGGTGCTTTCAGGGGAAGATATCTGCATTCGCTGGATGGAAAAGGGAGATTAAGTATCCCGAGTTCCTTTAGGGAAGTATTGCGGCAAAAGTATGGTGAAGAACGAGTCATGCTCACCAGCTTGGGAAAATCACTGGTGGCTTATCCTCTTTCTGAGTGGCTGATTATTGAAGAAAAGGTAAGCAAATTACCGCAAATTAAACCTGAAGTAAGAAAGTTTCAGTTACTCTTTATCTCTGGGGCAGTGGAATGTGATTTTGACAAACAAGGGCGCATCCTCATCCCCCCGGCTTTACGAGAGCATGCGGGTTTACAAAAAGAGGCTGTAATTGCTGGTATGCTCAACAAATTTGAAATCTGGGACAAAGGTAGATGGGAAGAAGAAATGAAAACATTGACAGAAAACTTTGAGGAAATCAGCACAGTATTAGCTGACTTAGGAATATAAGTTGGATGAGAAAACTATTCATATTCCTGTATTGAAAAATGAAGTTGTATCTTATCTGAATTGCCGCCGGGGTAAAGTTTATGTTGATGGTACAGTTGGAGGTGGTGGGCACGCGCAGGCAATTTTGGAAGCCAGTAGCCCTGACGGATTTCTTATTGGTCTGGATGTGGATACAGAGGCTTTAGCGCAAGCGGAAAAGGCACTGGCCCCTTATGAGGGCCGGTACGAATTGAAAAAAGGGAACTATGCACAAATGGGAACAATCTTAAAAGCTCTGGGCCAGGAAAAAGTAGATGGGATTATCCTTGATTTAGGTATGTCGTCTCTTCAGCTTGCTGTTCCAGAGAGAGGGTTTAGTTTTCTACACACAGGGCCTCTTGATATGCGAATGGACAAATCCAGCAGCCTCACCGCAGCCCAGATTGTTAACCGTTGGTCACAAAAACGCCTTATGGACATCATCAAACAATATGGTGAAGAAAAATGGGCTGGACGGATTGCTAAACATATTGTTAACGTCCGGACCAAACACCTCATTCAAACAACTACCCAACTGGCCGAAGTCATTGCCCAAGCCATCCCACGCAGATACTGGCCCAGAAGTATCCACCCTGCTACCCGCACTTTTCAGGCCTTGCGTATTGCTGTCAATCAAGAGCTTGAAAATCTTAAAAGCTTTCTCAACCAGGCCCTTAACCTGCTTCTGTCTCAAGGGAGATTGGTTATTATCTCTTTCCACTCTTTAGAAGATAGATTGGTGAAGACCGCTTTCAAACAGTGGGCAAAAGAAGGAAAAGCACAGTTGTTGACCAAAAAACCCATTCAACCTAGTGAAGAAGAGGTCAAATTTAATCCCCGGGCGCGTAGCGCCAAATTAAGGGCTATAGAATGCATTTAGGAGAAAAGATATGAAAGTCCTCGTCGTAGAAGACGAATTGGCTTTAAGGAGAGTTTTAGTAGAGTTTATGAGACTATGTGGATGGAAAGTAGATCACGCTGGGAATGCCTTTGAAGCATTGAGAATATTGAAAGATGGCCATTATGATGTGGTTATTACTGACGGAATTATGCCTCAAATGACCGGACCTAAATTCACGCAGATCATAAAAAGAAGGTATCCAGAAATCTATGTCATCGCTCTTACAGGTTCGGATTTAAGAAAAGAATTTACAGCAGCAGGTGCCAATGTTTATCTGCAAAAGCCTATAGACCTTAAGCTGCTACAAAATACTGTTGAAAGTTGCTTTAAAAGAGATAACCGCTCAAGGAGGCAAGGATGACTATTGCTGTCTGGGCACGGAGTAATAGAAAAGTAAAGTCTTCTACCACCACATGGGATATTAAGTGGATAGCAGTTAACCTCCTGGTTATCCTGCTAAGCTGTTTCATTTACGTGTGGCTAAGTATG
>JAGHCL010000092.1 GCA_021160485.1 Candidatus Desulfofervidaceae bacterium | reverse complement strand
GTATAAGCGAGGCCCTGGCATATAATCTTTTAGAAGGAGAGGGATAATTCTTTTAAATATCCTTCTCCAAAAAATCAATCACGGATTTTGGGAGTAAAACTTTATTTTATTGTTTTTCTTTTACATAAAAAAGCCATGATTTCCTGATAGCTCATCGTGTTGATTACATCTCCTTTTTCCAACCATCCCCTCCGAGCTACAAATACACCTAGACGTAAGAATTCCATCTGATCCAGAATATGAGCATCTGTGCCTATGGTGAATTTAATTCCATGTTTCTTGGCAGCTTGGGAGAGAGTATCATTTAGGTCCAGTCTTTTATAATAAGCATTAATTTCTAAACAGGTGCCTGTAGCAGATGCCTTGACAAAAATTTCATCTAAATTCAAAGGATATGCCTCTCTTTCACCAATAATACGCCCGGTAGGATGGGCAATACTATGGACATAAGGGTTTTCCATGGCTTTAATTATGCGGTTGGTCAAAGTGGCTTCAGATTGTTTAAAACCTGTATGGATGGCTGCAACTACAAAGTCCATTAGTTTTAAAACCTCATCAGGATAATCTAAAGAACCATCGTTCAAAATATCCACTTCTGTCCCACATAATAATTTTATATCTGCATGTGTGCGATTAAAGGCATCAATTTCTTGACGTTTTCTTTTTAAATCTTCAATAGAAAGACCTCCTGCAACTTTTAAGCTCCGGGAATGGTCACAAATGGCTACCCACTCCAAACCTATCTTTTTTGCTTTTTCAGCAATGGCAGCGATTGTACCAGCTCCATCGCTATATTTAGAATGCACATGCAGGTCTCCCTTTATTTCTTCCATTGTCACTAATTGGGGCAGTTTTCCTTCCATGGCTGCTTCTATTTCTCCTCTGTCCTCTCGCAACTCTGGCGGAATATAAGGCAGGTCCATAGCTTTAAAGACTTCTTCCTCCTCTTTTCCTCCAATCCGTTTATTTCCCTTGAAAATGCCATATTCGTTGATTTTTAAACCCTTTTTTAATGCCAATTCCCGCATCCGAATATTATGGGCCTTTGAACCAGTAAAATAACAAAGGGCTGCTCCATAACAGTCTTTTTCCACAACTCGCAGATCAACCTGAAGACCGTCTTGGGTGCGAATACTGGATTTGGTTTTACCTCTGGCAATAACATCTCCCACCATAGGTAAAGTAGTGAATACATCCATTACCTGTCCAGGAGAAGATGAACAGATAAGGATATCAATATCTTTTACTGTTTCTCGACATCTTCTAACACTACCGGCTATGTCAATTCTGTCTACCGGGCATTTTTTCTTTAAGATAGCTATAATTTCTTCGGCCAGAGGTAAAATCAAACCTAAAGGTCTTCTTTCTCGTCCTTTTTTAATGAGCTGAATTCCCTTTAAAATGTTTTTTTCTGTTTTTGCCTTAATTCCTGGCAATTGTTGGATTTTATGCTCCAAACATAACCTTTCTAATGTGTCTAAATCTTTAACACCGTAATGCTCATAGATAATCTGGGCTGTGCGGGGACCAACACCTGGGATAGCTAATAAATCCAGTAAACCCGGGGATATTTCTGTCTTTAATTCTTCATACATTTGCAAAGTGCCAGTTTGAAGTATCTCTTTAACTTTTTGCATTAAGTCTTGGCCAATTCCAGGAATTTTTCTACCTTGGTTTATAACTTTTGTTATATCCTCGGCCAGATTTTCAATATTCTGCGCTGCCCGTCGATAGGCCCTGATGCGGAAGGGATTATCTCCTTTTATTTCCAACATATCAGCAATTTTATAAAAAATCCTAGCTACATCCTGGTTACGCATCTTGGCTATTTTTTCTCAGGCCAGGCCAGAGTTACTGCTCCTTTTCTTAATATTACAGGAGGTTGGATGGTGACATCAATAATAGTTGAAGGCATACCTCCAGAAGTTTTTCCTCCATTTAAGATGGCGTCAATATGTCTTTTTATCTCCTCATCTATTTCTTCGGGACTAATGGGTGGAGGCATTTGAAATAGATTGGCGCTTGTAGCTGTAATAGGAGTAGAAGTCAGTTGAACCAATCTTTGGGCCAGAGGGTGGCTGGAAATGCGTATGGCTATTTTGCCAGTACCAGCAGTCAAGTTTTTAAGGACAGACTCAGCAGCTTCAAAAACAATAGTAAGGGGACCTGGCCAGTATTGAGAAATCAGTTCTTCGGCCACAGGTGGAACACGCTTTACCAGCTTCTGGAGCCAGTTTAGGTCGGAGATAAGGATAGAAATGGGTTTGGAGGTGGGTCGTTTTTTGACTATAAATAGCTTATTTACTGCCTTTTCATCTAAGGCGTTAACTCCTAAGCCATAAAAAGTTTCAGTTGGATAAGCAATAATTCCCCCTTTTTTGATAATTGCCGCTGCCTTTTCTATTCCGTCAGAAAATAAATAGAGCATAAATTTAAAGCGTTTTTGCAGCTGCTTCCACCTTTTGTGCCATTTCCTTTTTTAACCTTTCCAGTTGTTTGGCCATGACACTGTCATTTAACGCCAACATCTGGGCTGCTAGAATGGCTGCATTTTTTGCTCCTGCCTTACCCACACTCACTACGGCTACAGGCACACCTGCCGGCATTTGCACTGAAGAGAGTAGGGCATCTAATCCATTAAATGGTGGTACAGCCAGGGGCACAGCAATAACTGGCAATGTTGTATGGGCAGCAATTACACCAGCTAAATGGGCTGCACATCCAGCTCCGGCAATAATTACTTTTATCCCTCTTCCTCTAGCTGTTTGGGCATAATGAATTACCCGCTCTGGAGTGCGGTGAGCCGAGGCAACGGTGAGCTCACAGGGAATAAACAAATCACGCAGCGTATTTTTTGTTTCTAACATTATGTCTTTGTCAGACAGACTCCCCATAACAATAGCTACAAATCGTCCCAAGTGTTTTAAGGCCTTAAATCCTATATCCTGCCGATAATAAGCTCCCTCCCAGGAAATTTGCTTTACTGCATCATAAACCCGAGCAATGGCTTCAGGTAGAGTATCACCTAAGGCTGTCACTCCAAGTACTCGGCCCCCATTCGTATAAAATTGATTCTCTTTATAAGCAGTGCCGGCATGAAAGACCATGATATCTGCCTTGTCTTCTAATTTATCCAGACCAGAAATCAGTTTGCCCTTTTCATAACTACTAGGGTAACCCTGCGAAGCCATGACCACACATACACTTGGTCTGGGATCTATATCCAAAGTTTTATCTTTTAAGTTACCGTCTATAACTGCATTTAACACCTCTACCAAGTCTGTCTTCAAACGCATAAGTAAAGGTTGTGCCTCCGGGTCACCAAAACGGCAATTAAACTCCAAAACTTTGGCTTTGCCGTCTTTAATAATCAGACCAGCATAAAGCACACCTTTGTAAGGACAGCCTTCAGCCGCTAGACCTTTAATGGTAGGATAAATAATGTCTTCCATAATATGTTTTTCCACTTCTGGTGTAACCACTGGTGCAGGTGAATAAGCACCCATCCCACCGGTATTAGGGCCTTTATCATCATCATAAATGGGTTTATGATCCTGGGCCGAGGGGAAGGCAACTACATGCTCACCGTCGCTAAAAACCAGATAAGAAGCCTCTTCACCTTCTAAAAACTCTTCTATAACTATCTTTTCTCCGGCGCTTCCAAAGGCCTTTTTCACCATGATGAGGTCAATGGCTTCCAAGGCCTCTTCTACGCTGCGAGCTGGAATAGCTCCTTTACCGGCTGCCAGACCGTCTGCCTTAACGACAATTGGTGCCCCTTTTTGCTTTACATAATTCTTTGCTTCTTCCGGGTCAGTAAATACCGCAAAATCGGCTGTAGGAACATTATATTTACGCATCAATTCCTTGGCGAAGGCCTTACTCCCCTCCAGTCTGGCTGCTTCCTTTGAAGGACCAAAGATACGCAGGCCTTTTTCTGTAAAGGCGTCAACAATTCCTTTTACCAAGGGGTCTTCAGGACCTACGATCGTAAGGTCTATCTGTTCTTTTTCTGCAAATGTAAGCAAGCCCTGAATATCACCTGCTTTTATATCCACACACTCAGCCAGTTTGGCAATACCGCCATTACCAGGAGCACAGAAGATTTTTTTAACCAGAGGAGACTGGCTGAGTTTCCATACCAAAGCGTGTTCTCTCCCCCCACTACCTACGACCAAAACCTTCATTTTTCTCCTCCTACTATGAATTATGCTAGCTTCATACCTACCTGAATCTCGGCTGCAATGCCAATACTCCATTCAAGCGATTTCCGAGCACCATCTAAAAATTTAGCAATCATAGCATCATATTTATTTGTCTTTTCAAATACCTTTTGCGCCAGTTTTAACCGGGTTAATCCACTAACACCACCGTCTCTTTTAATTTCTTCAATTAATTTAGGATAATCCGCAGGATCACACACAACCACGACATAGGGAAAATTCTTGGCTGCGGCTCGCAAGAGGGTAGGGCCGCCAATATCTATTTTCTCCAACGCTTCCCGAAGAGGTGTATCATCTTTATTTTTGTATACACTTTCAAAGTCATACAGATTAACCACTACCATGTTGATAGGTTTTATTTCATGTTTCCGCATCTCTTCTGTGTGGTCTTTCTTGTCCAGCTGGGCCAAAATGCCAGCATGTATTTTTGGATGTAATGTCTTTACCCTGCCATCAAGAATTTCAGGGAAGCCAGTGTAGTCACTCACTTCAGTTACAGGGATATTATTCTGCCGTAAAGTCTCGGCCGTTCCGCCAGTAGAGATAATTTCTGTGCCTTGCTCTACTAAGGCACGGGCAAAATCTACAATACCCTCTTTGTTGGTAACACTAATTAAAGCTCGTTCAATCCTAACTATTTGGGGCATTTTCTCCTCCTATTTTTGTATTTTAAAATTCCTTTTGTTTTT
>JAGHCL010000166.1 GCA_021160485.1 Candidatus Desulfofervidaceae bacterium | reverse complement strand
TTAGATTTAACTCTGTTTTTAAAAACTATTTTAAAAGACGCCCTTCCCAGGGTCTGCCCTTTAAAAAGGCCATCTTTGCTGTAGTTCATAAACTTGTTAGGGTTATTTATGCCTTGCTTACTAAAAGGATGCTTTTTAACCCAAATCATTGCTTATAGTTGACTCCTTATTTTTTTGATGGATGAATTTTTTGAGTTAAGGCGGCCACTATCGCTACCAAATCGTCGGCTAGCTCTTCAGTCAAGTCAGAACTACTTCCTCCCATTACTTCTATTTTCACTCCGTGACTTTCAAAAAAATGGGTCAAATATGTTACTCCAAAACGAGCTAACCGCTCTTCGCTTTCCACCACCACTTTATCAATCTCGCCACGTTTAGCCATATTTATCAACCGTTGCAAGCCTTTTCTTTTCTCATTTATCCCGCTGGCAATCTCCTTTACTTCTAACACCACCTTATAGCCCTTTTTCTCACAATATCTTCTCAGAAACTCTACTTGTCTTTCTAAAGCTTTTAAATACTTTTTCTTAGCTATCCGCGCGTATATTGCTACTGCCGGCGGCTTTTTAAATTCCCCCGAAGGGGACTTCTGAACAAGCAACCTTTCAATATCTTCCTGACGATATCTCTTCCTCCCTCGTGGTGTCCAGTAAACTGGTAAAAGTTCCTGTAACTCCCACTGTAGTAATGTCTTACAAGAAATTCCATATTGCTTCTCTACCTGTTTTGGTGTCAACAGCATTTATTTACCTTTGTCTCTAATCACCCTTACCGGTTCAATTGCATATAAAACATCATCCCAAGGATGACGATAAAGACCGGCTTTAAGCCGTTTTTGATCTAAAATGTGACCGATTAAACCAATACTGCGGCCCAAAACAAACACGGCATTAAGTGTCCCAGCCTCAACAATTTCATCTATTTCTTCCGGTTTAAACCCACAACTATTAAGCATGTCTACAAAAAGAACACCAATACAGCCATCAACGTTTAGGATCAAATTCCCCCGTTTAGCCGTGGTAATCTTTTCCACTTCCAGGGCATAATCTAGATATCTTGTTTTAGGAAAGTTGTTCTTGGCGTAATTCTTCAATAACTCCACCCGTTTATCAGGGTTCCTTACACTCTTTATCCTATGACCAATGCCTGGAATAAGAATCCCTGCGGCCTTCATTTCATCTACCATTTGACGTGGGGTCTTTTCCTCATTACAGAACTTACGGAAGTAATAAGCCGCGCCATCAATGGCCCCACCAAACCGGGGACCAATGGTTAAAAGGCCACTCACCAAAGAAGAAACCAAGTCTTTTCCTGCCCTGGCAGCAACAATCACATTATGTGCACCTGAGACACAAGGACCGTGATCAGCTACAATCTTAAGACACATTTCTATAAATTCACTTGCCCATTTGGGTAAACGGCATTTAAGCCATAAAAGCCCAATAACATCTCCTAAAGAGTAACCTTTTTCCACTACCTCACTGATAGGCACATTGACATAAGTAGCTTCTTCGCCTCTATCATCGCTGATTGTACAGATAAAGTTAGTCGCCCGTCGGACCTTGCCTTGGGCCTTGGCCACCGCAAAATCTTCAGGCACAGGTGGCACTTCAGGTTCAGTGATTTCAGGAATAACTCCTCTTGCCTTCAAATCCTTAAAGGTCTCCCTTATGACTCTTCTCAATTCATCAAAGGAAGGTGGCACAATAGCACCTGCTTCTTTAAAGGCCTTGTTTTTGGCATCAGCGGTTTCCAAATCGGTCCTGGCCCTGGCTCCAGCGTGGCCAAACTGAACCTCACTGGAAAAAAGCTTGGCACAGGTGCCAATACACCAGGCTACAACTGGCTTGGTAATTTTTCCTTCCTTAATCGCTTCAATTACCGCATATTCATCATTTCCTCCCAATTCTCCCAAAAGAACAATCAGTTTGACATCCGGATTGGCTTCATAACGCAGACAGTGGTCAATAAAAGTAGAACCAGGGTAAAGGTCACCACCAATGGCAACTCCTTCATATACACCATTTGTCGCCTGTGAAATGATATTATTCAATTCGTTAAAAAGACCTCCAGAAGTAGAAACAAAGGCTACACTTCCCGGACGATGAAGTTTGCAACGAATGATATTTTCCAAAGTTCCAGCAGAATTACCTATCTTAAAGGCACCAGCAGCAATTGCACCAACAGTGGCTGGCCCAATAACCCACTTATTTTTCTGCTTTGCAACAGCCGCAATCATGCGGGCATATCTTTCTGGAACTCCCTCAGCAATGATGGCAATTGTGCGAATGGAATCTGTCTCCAATGCGTCCATTGTTGTTGGATATGCTGAACGGTAAGAAGAAAAGTTAATCATCACATCTGCATTGGGATGGTTATTTACAGCCTCTTCAAAATCTCTATAAATAGGAATTAAAATTTCTTTATTCCCCCAGAAACACTTGTGATATCCATTACTGCGAGTAGGAGCAACAATTGCAGCTACACTGGGAGTTTCACGCTTGCAAATATAATCAAAATCAAGCATCCGCTGGATAGCCCTTACCTGATAGCCATAAACAATGGACTGCGTATTTCTATCAAATAAAAGATAGTCCGGTTTTGGTTTCGCCATTTATTCCCTCCTTAAGCAGCTTTTTCTTCTAAGGCTAATTTAACTACTCGAGTCATATGGGCCTCTGGACCGTAAACCTCTATTGGCAATCCGAGCCGCTCACCTGCTTCTTTAATCCTTGCCAGACCCTTTTCATAATTAGGTCCACCTCTACGTACATAAATCTTGGCATTTACCGCTCTCAATTTCTCTCTATAATCTTCCAAGGCTTTGATAATGCCATCAAATGTCTTGGCAACATCTGTAAAATTGGCAATACCACCACCAATGATCAGGATTTTTGGTCTTCTCTTCGGGTCCTTCTCCCGCGTCATCAAATCTAGAATCGTTTTGGCATATTCGTAGGTTTCATCAGTAGTAGGATTACCACTATATTCACCATAATTTCCTAATTCGTTAGCAGCCCCCAAATCAGAAATGGTATCTGTATAGACCACACTTGCTCCACCTCCAGCCACCATCGTCCAGATGCGGCCGTGGGGATTTAGAACCGTAAGTTTTAAAGAAGAACCACTTTTGGCATCCAGTTGTTTAATATAGGCCTCTTCAGCCGTATATTTGCGGCCAAAGGGAGTTGGAAATTCAATATCTCCCCATTTATCTGCACATTCAAACTGAGCCGTGTCATCCAAGCGTGCCACAGCATCTAGTGGGTAAATAAGATTATGCTTAATAGTAAAGGGATTGAATTCCAAATAGGTAAAATGGTAATCTACAAAAAAGTTATAGATAATCTCTACAAACTGAGCGAAAACCTGTTTTTCCTCAATCTGTTTAGGAATGGCATTCTTAATGATTTTAGGAATATCTTTTTTGTTAACCAAGATGGGAATAAAGGCCTCTTTTACTTTCTCCCACATCTCCTCAATTTCAATGCCGCCTTCAGCCGACATGTAAATTCTATCACCCTCTCTTTCCGTGGTGATGGCCAGATAATATTCCTTCTCGTGCGCAACAAAGGGTTCCACAAGGAAACAATTTAATACATCTGTTACCTTGCCAATAGTTACTTTCTTGCCCATTTTTTCGCCAATCCAGCTTTTTACTTCGCCCAAGCTGGCATTTACCAACACCAAACCATGCTTACCCCGCTTCCCAAACAGTTGGTCTGGTTTAGCTACCAACTTTTCGGTTTTTAACCAGGGATTGTTTCTCTCTAAAACGGCCCAATCTGTTTCAGGGGTGACAAGAACACCTCTAAAATTATAACTCAAACCTCTCATGTAATTTTTCAAATATTGGGCTAATAGTCTTTTAGCATCGTATTCTCTTATTCCACGTTGTGCCATAATTCCCTCCTAAGCTTTACTTTTCATATAACTCAATGTGCCACCTGCTAACAAAATCTCTTTTTGGCGTTCAGAAAGTTGATAAGTCACCATGAAGGTCTTTCCCTTTGTTTTATTCACTACAGTTATGTCTTCCCCATTAGCTATCTTCTGGCGAATATCCGGAATCTCTAACTCATCACCTTGATCAATCTCAGCATAGTCAGCTTCGTGCTTAAACAAAAGTGGTGCAATCCCGAAATTAACCAGATTGGCAGCATGAATACGTTCAAAGGATTTGGCGATGACTGCCTTTACTCCTAAGTACATTGGGCAGATAGCGGCATGTTCACGGGACGACCCCTGTCCATAACTTAAACCACCTACAATAATATTATGTTTACCCTGCTCTTTGTATGCCTCTGCCCGTTTATGGAAATCAGGATCAAGGACTTCAAAGACAAATTCAGCGTATTTAGGCACATTAGAACGATATTTCATCCGACTACCCGCCGGGATAATGTGATCAGTGGTAATTTCATCTCCAACTTTAATAGTTACCACTCCATCTATTTTTTCTGGCATGGGATCATTGACTGGTGGTTCACCAATGTTAGGGCCACGGTAAATTTCTATTTTTTCTGGTTCTGGGGAAGGGGGCAGGAACATGCTATCATCAATCAGAAACTGTCCTGGCATTTTTATCTCAGGATAAGGCAAGTCCAAACTGCGTGGGTCGGTAATTTTACCGGTAATCACTGCCGCTGCCGCTGTTTCAGGGCTAACAAGATAGACTTGGGCTGATTTTGTTCCACAGCGACCCAAGAAATTACGATTACTTGTCCGTAAGGAAATGCCGTTACTGCGAGGGGCTTGACTATTGCCAATGCAAAAACCACAGGCACATTCAGCTATTCTGGCTCCGGCTGCAATCAACTTATCTAAGACACCGTTTTCTGCGAGCATCCGTAATACCTGCCTTGACCCTGGGGCAATGACAAAACTCACGTCCGGATGACATTGTTTCCCATCCAGCATCTCTGCAACAATCATTAAATCCCGATAAGAAGAATTGGTGCAACTGCCAATGCAAACCTGATCTACTGGCAAACCAGCTACTTCTTCCACCTTTTTGATATTGCCAGGGCTATGAGGACACGCAATGAGAGGAACGAGTTCACTTAAATTTATTTCTACTTCTTTATAATATTCTGCGCCCTCATCTGGAAATAGGGGTATCCAGTCCATTTCTCTGGCTTGGGCCTTTAGAAAAGACCGGGTAACTTCATCACTTGGGAAAATGGAAAAAGTTACTCCACACTCTGCCCCCATATTGGTAATAGTCGCCCGTTCAGGGACAGTAAGCGTTTTTACTCCATCCCCTGTATATTCAAAAACACAACCAACATTCCCTTTAGTGCCAAATATCTCCAATACTTTTAAAATTACATCTTTAGCACTCACCCAGGGTTGCAGTTTACCCGTTAGATTAATGCGGATTACCTTGGGACAGGTAAGATAAAAAGGACCGCCGGCCATGGCCACAGCGACATCAAGTCCACCCGCACCAATGGCTACCATGCCGATACCACCGGCAGTGGGGGTATGGCTATCAGAACCCAACAGTGTTTTCCCCGGTTTGGCGAACCGCTCCAAATGGACCTGGTGGCAGATACCATTCCCTGCGCGGGAATAAATAATGCCGTATTTAGCTGCGATAGTCTGCAGATATTTATGGTCATCTGGATTTTCAAAACCCGCTTGAATGGTATTATGATCAACATAACTTACAGAAAGCTCCGTCTTCACTTTAGGAATACCCATGGCCTCTAACTGGAGGTAGCACATCGTGCCCGTAGCATCCTGTGTCAACGTTTGATCAATGCGAATACCTATTTCCTTTCCAGGCATATACTTTCCCACTACCAAATGGGGCTCCAAGACCTTTTGGGTTAAAGTTCTCTCCATCTTTTTTCTCCTAAATAGAAAATTGGGAAAATTTAATGTTGCTTATCTTCTAACATGACCTTAGAAACAAGGCTATCTAAAATCGATGAACGGCTGTGTTGTGATATAATTGGCTACGGAATAAGATAAATGGGGAAATTCTTTTGGTTAAGAACTGAAAAAAAAAGAGGGTGACCGTTTACAGATGATTTTAGACTGTTTGACCTAATACTGTAGAATTTTATTTCCAGCTAAAGGTATTACCAAGCTTAAGACAAAATGGAAATTTAAGGGGAAAAAGAGAATATTTTTTCTTTTCCAATTCTATTACTAGTGCCAAAGCGAGCGATGTCAAGTTTGCGACGAAGGCGCATCCCGATTGATGACTCGTGATTATTGTATTGCTTCTAAATAATTTGATTATTTAAAGCACGAATTTTTGCATTTAGGGCTATCTCCCCTTTTTGACCATTTTATGTTAAATTACAACCTATGTCTTCCACTCAGAAGCAACTAACTCCGGCCATGCGTCAGTATCTGGAGATAAAACAGCAATATCCCGATGCCATTCTCTTTTTCCGTATGGGTGATTTTTATGAAATGTTCTTTGAAGACGCAAAAATTGCCTCTCAGGTATTAGAAATTGCTCTTACTTCCCGACAAAAGGATACTCCCCAACCCATTCCCATGTGTGGTATTCCCTACCATGCCCTTAATTCTTATTTACCTAAACTCATTAAGCGTGGTTATAAAGTGGCCATTTGCGAACAGGTAGAAGACCCCAAACAGGCCAAGGGCATCGTGCGACGGGAAGTAGTACAGGTGATTACACCTGGCATGATTCTGGAGCCGGAGTTCTTGGAAACAAACAAAAGTAATTATCTGGCTGCCGCCACAGCGTGGGGTGAAAGATATGGTTTAGCCTCTCTTGAAATCTCTACCGCTGACTTTAAAACCACCGAGGTAAGGGATTTAGAAGAGTTAAAAGAAGAATTACATCGGCTTGAGCCTAGTGAGTTGTTAGTTCCTGAAGCCCTTTCCTTACAGCTTGACTTAAATCAAACTCTCCTGGCCATAAAACCTGAAACTGAAATGCCCGATTTAGAAAGGGCTCAAACAAAATTAAAAAAACATTTTTCACTACCCTCTTTGAAACCGCTTGGGCTAGAAGACCTCCCTGCAGCAACAATAGCTGCCGCTTGGCTGTTAGAATATGCGGAAGAGGCTCAAAAAAACGTTTTATCTCACATTACCCGGCTACAGGTATATAACTTGAGCGAGTTTATGGTTTTGGACTCCATTACCCTCAGCCATCTGGAGGTATTTCGCCGCTGGCACGGGGGCAAAGAAGGAACTTTGTGGAGTATATTAGACAAAACCCTGACCCCTATGGGTGGACGCTTACTCCGGGAAATGCTCTTGCGACCACTAAAGGATATAAAAGCTATCAAAAAAAGACTTAATTATGTTGAGACCTTTGTTCGGGCAGGGTTAGTACGTCAGGCTATCCGAGAGAAATTAAAACAAATAGGTGACCTAGAAAGACTCAACAGTCGGGTTGTTCTGGGAAAAGCCCATGCAAGAGATTTAGTTAACCTTAAAAATTCTCTCAACTTGGTGCCTGAAGTGAAGGCGTTATTAACTTCCAGTCAGTTGTCCCTCTTGCAGGAAGTAGGACAGGGTTTGGACACCATGGAAGACGTCACAGTGTTGATTGACAGGGCTATTGTGGATGATCCTCCTTTAACCTTAAAAGAAGGCGGGCTGATCAAACAGGGATATAATGAAATTCTGGATAATTTAATTAAACAGACCACCGAAGCCAAAACCTGGATTGCCAATCTGGAGGCTAAAGAACGGAGGCGGACGGGTATTCCCAATTTAAAAGTAGGCTATAATAAGGTTTTCGGTTATTACATTGAGGTCTCTAAGGCCCAGTTAAAAAGAGTGCCTTCAGACTACATTCGCAAACAAACTCTGGTGAATGCAGAAAGGTTTATCACCCCTGCTTTAAAAGAATATGAAAATGTAATTTTGGGCGCAGAAGAAAAGCGCAATGCCCTAGAATATGAGCTGTTTTTAGAAATAAGACAACAAATAGCTCAGGCCAGTGAGCGTCTTTTAAGACTGGCGGCTAATATTGCTTGGATTGATGTCATGACCTCTCTGGCAGAAGTAGCCGTGCAATATAATTATGTTCGTCCCAAAGTAGTAAAAACAGATAAGATTATCATCAAAGACGGACGCCACCCTGTGATTGAGCAAACGGTTAAAGATGTGCCTTTCGTGCCTAACGACATTCGTCTTAATGAAGAAGAACGAATATTGATCATCACCGGTCCTAACATGGCAGGTAAGTCTACTATCATCAGACAGGCCGCCTTGATTGTTCTTATGGCTCAGATAGGCAGTTTTGTCCCGGCTAAAGAGGCTCAAATAGGTGTTGTGGATAGGATTTTCACCCGAGTAGGGGCTTCGGATGCCTTACCTGAAGGACGCAGCACATTTATGGTAGAAATGGAAGAAACAGCTCATATCCTGCATCAGGTAACTCCCCGCAGTTTAGTTATCCTTGACGAAATCGGCCGTGGCACAAGCACCTTTGATGGTATGAGTATTGCCTGGGCAGTGGTAGAATATCTACACGACACTTATGGAAAAGGAGTGAAAACCCTCTTTGCTACCCATTATCACGAATTAACAGACTTGAGCCAAATTAAACCCCGAGTAAGGAATTACAGTATTGCCGTGCGGGAGTGGCAAGGAGAAATTGTCTTCTTACATAAACTCTTGCCTGGTGGAGCTAGCCGCAGTTATGGGATTGAAGTAGCCCGCCTGGCAGGGTTGCCTAAAGATGTGATTTCCCGGGCGAAAGAAATTCTCTCTGAGCTTGAAAGCAAGGAACAAGAACGAGTAAGTGATGAAAAAGCTATACAAGGACAATATCAGTTGCCACTTTTTGAACCTGAATACCGTAAGGTGATAAAACAGTTACAAGGGATTGATATCAATCGGATTACTCCATTGCAGGCATTAAATATTTTACACAAATTAAAAAATATGCTAAAAGTGTAGCGATGCGGCGGTTTTTTAATACATCTATTCTCTTATTTTTATTCCTATCTATTTATAGCAGTTGTGCTTCCTCTGCCCCTATTAAAAGAACCTCCTTACCTCCCACAGCTTTTAAAAAAATCAATATTTCTAACTTAAAAAACGGATACCTACAGGTTACTTTTGAGACTAGTGGTTGGTTTAAATACAAGACTTTCGTCCTGCTCCCAGCCAAAGGTTTAAGGAAAAACCCATGTATCGTCGTTGACCTGTGGCCTGTTTATTTGCCTAAAGGAATGAAAAATTTATTTGTCAGCCCTGATCCTAATCTCAAAAAAATATATATTGCCCAACACAACAAAAAAAC
>JAGHCL010000134.1 GCA_021160485.1 Candidatus Desulfofervidaceae bacterium | reverse complement strand
TAATAAAGCTGTTGCCCCTCCGATAATTAAAATACATATTGTGGTTGCAATCATTTTTTTATTCATCTGGTAGAGGGATAAAAACATACAGGCACTGGCGAAACCGGCTAAACTCGCTCGTGAGGTAGTTAAAACTAGTCCCACCATTATCAATACTGTACCTATAGCCAATAAAACAAAGTGGGATTTTTTCAAATTTTTATCCCATATTAATTTACATAAACTTAGAATCAACACCAGAGCTAAAAAAATGGCGGTGTGGTTAAACTGCCCGAGGGATAAAATTTGGAATTGGTGTTCATGCCAAAGCAATTTCCAAAAAACGATACCCCACACTACCCCAATGATTGCACCTATGATTAAGCTCCATTCTAGCCAACCTTTCTTGTCTCGGAAGTCATTTATCAAAATTAAATAAACCATAGTAAACCGCAAAATGTCCCATGTGCCCTTGAAACTTAAATATTTATCTATCGCGAAGAAACTGACAATCACGCTGGTCGCAAGATAAAAAAATAACCCCTTTGCCAAAGGAGTCAAACAGAATTCTTTTTTCAAAAAGCGTAGAATAATAAAACATAGAAAAAGCAGAGCAAAGGAGATATTTTTAACCGCTTCTGACAGGGGAAGCGAGATAATCATGATCACAGCCAAAATTAACTCTGCTTTCTCAAAAATCTGAAGGACCCTTTTATCCAATATTCTTCCCTTCCAAAAGGTTTGGTTTATTTCTTCACTTCTGCTTTAAGCGCCATATTGTTCCTTGAGGAGTGTCTATAACTTCTATACCTTTAGCTGATAATTCTGCCCTTAAGGCATCTGCCCGGGCCCAGTCTTTTGCCTTTCTTGCTTCATCCCGCTCCTTAATAAGTTTAAACACTTCTGGGGCTATCTTCTCTTCACGGAAATCCATAATATTAAGCACGGCGTCTATTCTCTTCAAAACTTCTAAAATTTGTCTTTTATCAGCTTCACTTATACCCTGCTGCCATAATAGAGGATTGAGTTTGCGAATAAAACTAAAAATAGCGGCCAGCGCACCCGAAACATTCAGGTCATCATCCAGGGCCTTGGTAAATCTTTGTTCTAATATCTCAATCATTTCAGGTAAGGCTTTTAAAGCAGGACCTGAGGAAATGGCATTTAAGGCAAAAATAAAACCTTGGAGGCGGTTTAAACTCTGTCTGACAGCACTTAACCCGGCATAAGAGAAATTTAGGGGCTTGCGGTAATGGGTGGCAAGGAGAAAATACCTAATTTCTTTCCCTGTATAACCCCTTTCCAACAAATCATATACAGTGAGATAATTGCCGGCAGAGCGCGACATCTTTTTCCCATCCACAAAAATAAGTTCACTATGGAGCCAGTAGTGGGCAAAAGGTTTTCCTGTAAAAGCCTCGGCAATGGCAATTTCGTTTTCATTGTGAGGGAAGATTAAGTCCTTTCCACTCGTGTGGATATCCATGGTTTCACCAAGGTATTTCATTGCCATTGCCACACATTCAATGTGCCAGCCAGGTCTAACTTTCCCCCATTCTGTTTCATAATAGATGCCGGTTTTCAATTCGTTTAAGGTGCATCGTTTTAAAAGGGTAAAATCCCTGGGATTCTCTTTCTCATAACTATCTAAATCCACTGTTAGACCCACTTTTATCTTGTCCAGATTGATATGGGAAAGCTTACCATAGTCTTTAAAACGGGTAATATCAAAGTAAATAGAGTGATGTTTTTCGTAAGCATAGCCTTTTTGTAAGAGTTTCTTGGTAATGGCAACCATTTCTGCCATGTGTTCACTGGCCTTAGGATAATGGGTGGCAGGTTTCACTCCTAGAATATCCATAACTTTTAAAAATTCCTGGGTGTAAAACTGGGTAATTTCTTTTAAGGATTTGCCTTCCTCCTGGGCCCTGGTAATGGTCTTGTCGTCTATATCCGTAATATTTACGACGTGTTTCACCTCAAGACCTTTAAACTCCAGATATCTCCTCAGCAGGTCCGCTACCACCAGCCGCCGACATACTCCCAGATGAGGCAAATCGTGCACTGTCGGGCCACATGAATATATGGTAATCCGGCCAGGAACAATAGGTTTTAAAAATTCCTTTTTTCGGGTCAAGGTATTGTAAAAACGCACCGTCAAGGCCGGCCTTTCTACAAAAAGGGACGTGCTTAAATATCGCTCACCACCATCGGGGAAAATAACGACGATAACGCCTCCCTCTAACTCTTTGGCCTTTTCCATCGCAGCATACATAGCCGCACCAGCACTCATGCCGACAAAAATGCCTTCTTCTTTAGCAAGCTGTCTGGCCGTAATAATAGCATCTTCCAAATGGACATTCATTTTCTCATCTAGAAAACGCTTGTCATAGATGCCCGGAACATAAGACTCTTTTAGGTTCTTAAGCCCCTGAATCCTTTCGCCCGGATAAGGTTCTACTCCGACAATTCGGACAGCCGGGTTATATTCCTTCAGTCGTCTGGAAATACCCATTACCGTGCCGGTCGTGCCAATACCAGCCACAACCATCGTTACTTTACCTTCTGTTTGTTGCCAGATTTCTTCACCGGTGCCGTAATAATGGGCCTGCCAGTTGTGAGGATTATTAAATTGGTCAGTGAGGTAATACTTATCTGGATGCTCACGGACTAATTGATACACCTTTTCAATTGCCCCGTCTGTACCTAGGTGGGCAGGAGTTAATAGTAGTTCTGCACCATAGGCCTGTAAAATCCGCCGTCGCTCTATGCTCACTGACTCCGGCATGGCCAGCAGCAGTTTGTATCCCTTGATAGCCGCAACCATGGCCAGGCCAATGCCTGTATTGCCACTAGTTGCTTCAATAATGATCTTGTCCCGGGTCAGCTCACCACTCTTTTCTGCTCCTTCAATCATCGCCAAGGCAGTCCTGTCTTTGATAGACCCACCCGGATTAAACATCTCTAGTTTCGCAAAAATATTTACTTTAGGATTGGGATTAAGTTTGCGAATTTCTACCAAAGGGGTATTTCCAATAAGACTTAACAGATGTTTATGTGCTCTCATTTTTGCCTTGTAAGTTTTGATTTTTGAAATAATTGGAGGTCATTCTAGCCCAAGGAAAGGCAGATGGCAAGATTGAAGCGTTTTCAAATTTATGTAGGGTAAAATACCAAAAGATCTCAGTCGTTTGTTAATAGTCAAGAACCGAAAAAAGAGAACTTATTGGGGAATTAAAGAAATTCAGAATACAAAAAGGTCAAACCTTCTATATACTTCCACACTTCTACGCATTCACTCATCACCGTTTTTTTAACCGCCATAAAATCTTTTCGGCAAAAGTCCAGGCTTCTTGTTTATTTAGCATTGTCTTATAAGGCACTTTATCCACCTGCCGCCGTAAAACTTTGTTATAAAACGAAAGCAATCTTTGGTAATCATCCTGGCTCAATTTAGCAGGATTAATTTCCCCATGCAGGAGACCAGCATGAAGGGGCGGGTTTTTGAACTTCTTTATTACCGGAAGGAGATACGCCCATCCACCCCAAATTTTGCCTTTTAAATATACTCCTTCAACATCCATACATACTGCATAAAGCACAACCTGTTTTTCTTCCAGCACATCTAAATATTTATCAATATAGGCATTGATTTCTGGTAAGACTCCTTCACTATAAACGCCAGAACCTATAATGACCAGCTCGTAAGCAGACGGTGCGGGTGCTTTTTTAACATCTTTTATTTCGGCCACAAAGCCCAGTCTTTCTATAATCCATTCCCCAATCAATCTGGTTGAACCATAGCGGCTGGCATAGACTAATAATGTCCTCATCCTTCATCCTCCCCTTCTACCATTTCTTGAAACCAATTAAAGAGAAACTGGCATAAATTCACATACCAGAATTCACCTGCCGGAGTAAGTTTTAACCAGCCATTTTCAAGGTAAATTAATCCTGCTTCTTCCCATTGTGCTAAAAGAGGAGAAAATGCTTTTAATAAGTCAACCCCGTATTTTTGACTGAGTTTAGCCAGAGGACAGGCATTCTGTTCCATTCCACTTTCTATCTCCTTTAATAACAACCAGTAAGGGGGATACTGCATTCCCATGGCCAAGGGCTTCTGGCCTTCATCCAGAGATTGATAATAATGTTTGAGATCGTTATTTATGTAAAAGAAATAACCCTCCATCCATCCTCCGGCTCCAGCTCCAAAGGGCAAACAAACACTTGGTTGGGTGACGAGAAGATTATAGGCATTTCTTTCCCGATATCCATAGCCCCAATGTGTTTGAGAAAGGCGACGACAGAAAGCTTCTTTTAAAATCCTTCTACCGAGAGCAAACATATCAGCCTGCTCCGCTAAATCTGCTGGAGGGGGTATGCGTTTTGCAGCCACGGCCTTTTCCAGCGCACAACCTTGATAAACAACTAATTGATATAAATCCACCCCATCTAACTCCAAATCAAGCCAAGTTTGGACGTCTTTCTCCCAAATCTCCATGGTCTGATAAGGAAGACCATAAATCAAATCAATGATAATAGCAGCTTGGTCAAAGGTTTTTAAATACTTTAGTTTTTCTATAACCTTTTCTTTACTTAACTTACGGCCCATTTTTTGACGCACCTGTGTATCAAAACTCTGCACCCCCAAAGAGAAGCGGTTAACACCTGCTTCCAAACACACTTTTACCTTTTCTTTGTCAAAATGATAAAAACGTCCTTCCACTGTCCATTCACAGTCATTAGCCAAAGGTAAATACCGTTTAATGGCATGTAATAATTTGAAAAGCAGGTTAGCAGAAAGGGCAGTGGGAGTACCACCCCCCAGATAAACGGCATGAATAGGGGCTGCCGAGACAAAGGGCATATCAGCAGCCATTTTTAATTCTCGGATAAGATACTCTATATACCTTTCTGCTTCCTTTTCGTGATAGGCATACCGGTAAAAACCACAATAAAGGCAATGTGTTTCACAAAAAGGGATGTGAAAGTAGGCTGTACGTTTAAAGGATGAAGGTGGGGTATGCATCAAACGCTGCCATATGGCCTGAATTTCGTTTGGTTTTAACGGCAATCCTTTTATAAAAGGGTGAACAGTAACCTTTTTATTAAAAGCAAAGCGCAAGGGATCTGTCGTCACTTTGGCAAAATAATATTTTTGTGCCTTGGAAATCAACCTTGATGGACAACAGTTAAACCGCCCTATCCTATCCTCCTCCTCTACTTCCACAAAAGCACCTCCATCTACTCCTCTAATCCTATATCCTTTAAACCAAGTTCTACCAGCTTTTCTTCTGTTGGAATACCTTGTTCACTCCATCCCCTGACCTGGTAGTACAAGGGC
>JAGHCL010000050.1 GCA_021160485.1 Candidatus Desulfofervidaceae bacterium | reverse complement strand
GTCTTTCTCCGTAATACCAGAGGTGTTTTATCTCTATTGGTTTTTTTGCTCCAATAACTTCGGTAAAGCAGTAAATGAAGGTAGGTTTTGTAAGATGGAAAGCGGTTTGAAGGCCAACGGGTTCACGATTTTTAACTCCCGAACAAATGTAAATCCGGTTAATACGGATAGTTTTAGGGGAAGAGGATTGGGTAACTGCAGGAGTCTCTTTAGTTGAAGCTGTCTGGATTTCTGGTGTTTTTTTATTTGAATTCTGTTGAGGAGTAATGGCCTGATGTGGTTGAGGGGGAGGTGTTTGAGATTGAGTCAGCCTTTTTTCTGATGTGTGGATTTTCCACAGAATAAAGGTAATTCCCAAGATGAGAATAGAGATGAAAAGAAAAGTAGTGATATATTTTCTACATTTTTTAAGGGAAGAAGGAGAGATGAAGACTTGTTCTGATGTTCCCTGTTCATATTGAGCAATGACTCTATCAGGGTTCAGCCCAAGATAATTAGCATAGATGCGAAGGAAGCCTTTAACGTAAGGTTTGGCAGGTAAGGCATCCCACCTTTCTTCCTCTATAGCCTTTAAATAATGGAACGATATTTTTGTTTCTGCCGCTACTTTCTCCAGAGGAATGTCTTTACCCGTGCGCACCTTCCTTAATACTTCTCCCAAAGTTGCCATATAATGAAAATGCCACAAAGAGAGAAGTTTGTCAAAAAGAGAGTGACAATAGACATGGACAAGTAATAATGGTCTATAATATATCGGCTGTTACAATCAGATTTGATAGAGAGTTTACGAAAGGTTTAAGTTTTTCTCTTGGCAAAACAGCCCAATTTTGTTAATCAATACAAATAAAATGACGCAACTTCACATCTATGACCCCCAATATCACCTTGCCTTAGAAGCCAGTGCTGGAACAGGAAAGACTTATACTCTGACCTTGCGCTTGCTTAATCTCCTTTTGAAGCAAATACCAGATAGGGAAGTTGCTTCAACTTCATTGGCTAACATGCTGCAAGAAGTGGTAGCCCTTACCTTTACCAATAAAGCTGCCCAGGAGATGAAAGAACGACTTTTAAAGTGGCTAAAGAATTGTCTGTATCCAGAAAGGCAATTTGAAGACCCAGAGATGAAAAATCTCTTTCTGCTTGAACCAAATGTTATTCTTTTAAAACGAAAGGCACGGTTGCTTTATCAATTGCTTTTAGAAAATTTTTCTGTCTTGGAAATATCTACACTAGATAGCTTTTTAGCCAGTATTGTCCGCCTTTTTCCATTTGAGATGGGGGTTAGATTAGATGTAGAGATTGTTGATGAAACAAGAGAAACGGCCTTTTTTAATGAGGCTCTAGACAGGCTCTTGTTGGATATTACTACAGAGTCTGAATTAAAAGAGGCTATTTTGCAAACCTACCGGTTGGGGATGCTAAAAGGAAGTGTAAGAAACTGGCTAAATCAAATTTTGTCAATTTTTGTGTATCATCAGAGTGAACTCTCCGCTTACGAATGTAAACAGAAAGTTGATATTAAAGCCGAAGAGGAGAAAGTCTGGCAGGCAGTAAATGATTTTATTAATTTGGTAAAGCCCCAAGTAACGCATAAACAGGGTCAAAAAACTATAGCTAAGTTAACAGAGGCACGACATTTAAGAGAGGTTTTTGCCCATCCATTTCTCCTTAAATCTACTTTAAAAGAGCACGTTTATTTTAAAAACCTTCCCCAAAGTTGTGAAGAGGCATTTCAAAGGTTAAAAAAGGCTATTTCTGACTATCTCTTTCTTTTTAATAAGTGGCAAGTAAGTCTTATTTTTGCTTTATATAAAAAATTCACTAAATATTATGAAGAGATCAAAAAAAGGGAAAACTGTATTACTTTTGCTGACTTATCCACCTTGACTTACCGCCTGTTGGTAGAAGAGAATTTTTATGACCAATATAAATCCTTTTTTTATTATCGTCTGGACAGACGGGTAAAACATCTGCTTTTAGATGAATTTCAGGATACCAGTGTAATTCAGTGGCGCATTTTGGAACCTATAGTGAATGAACTAATGGCTGGGCTTAGTACCGGAGATATGGCTGGGAGTTTTTTTTATGTGGGTGACAAAAAGCAGGCCATTTATCGCTTTCGGGGAGGAGAACCTGCTCTTTTTGACTATGTGAAAACCAAATTTCCTGGATTTATAAAAGAAGAGACACTTCCTATCAATTACCGCAGTGCAGGTGGTTTAGTAAGCTTTGTAAGTAAAGTGGGTAGCTACCTTAACAATCGTTTTTCTTTTCCCTTTTCTTTTCAAGAGGCATCGGTTGAACATCAAGGTGACCCTTATTACATAGAATTTAGACTTCTCCCCCTGGATGACGGGACAACTACTTCTTTGGGTGCGTTTGTTTCTGAAGCTATAACTACTTTACGTAAGGCAGGTTTTGCTTATCAAGATATTGCTATCCTTGTCAGGCAAGGAAAAACGGTAGAGAAGTTTTTACCGAGTTTAAAAGAAGCAAACATTCCATATCAGACCGAGACAGAAGTCTGCCTCTTGAATGCTCCAAGTATACAAACTCTTTTGGCACTCCTGCGTTATTTAGACGACCCCAGCCGCAAACTAGATGGGATTCATTTCTTAAAAGGTCTTGGATTTCCTCCTCATGAGATAGAAAGGATTAGCATGACAGATAGACCTTTATGGGAGGGTCTAGATGAGCCGTATAAATCAAAATTCTATGCCATCTGGCAAAAGGTGGATTTAATACCCTTACCTAGTTTACTTCAAACGATATATCAAGAGTGGGCCTTATTAAATCTTTATGAAGATAAAGAAAATCTTTTGCAATTTTTACAAGTGACCTACGAATTTGAAAAGAAATTTCCACAAAGTTTGCGTTCTTTTTTAAACTATCTGCGGGAAAATGGAAATGCCTTTACACAAGCCAAGACTTCGCTAACAGATGCTGTCCAAGTTATGACAGTGCATAAGGCCAAGGGACTTGAATTTAAGGCAGTTATTTTGCCAGAAATGGGGTATGACTGCCAGCAAAATAGAGATAAGTTAATATTTAAATATGATGAGGCTACGCTCAAGTTAGAAGGTGTTTATCTTAAGCCTACCAAAGTTGAGGCAGCATTAAACCCGAAACTTCATTCCATTGCAGAATATGCTAAAAAAAGAGTTTTGACTGACGAACTCAACTTACTTTATGTGGCTTTAACGAGGGCTAAATCTGTATTATTTATGGGTGTTCAACCTAGTAAAAAGGGTAAGTCCGTTTATCTGCCTGATGTCTGTTGGGCACGGTTTGTGCTTGATGCCATAAAGGGAGAGGATATAAAGTCTTATCTGAAAGAATCTTTTGAAAAATCCATTTTACTGTATCAAGAGGGTGAACTTCCTAAACAGGAAATACCACTTAAAAAACCTTCATTTAGTGCTAAGCCTGTTTATAGCTTTGTTTACTTGAAACAGCCTTTGAGTTCAGATAGCGAAGAAGAAATTGAGCTCAGTCGTATGCATCCAGAGCAAGTTTTTGGTGAGGCGTTTCACTATGTTATGTCCTGGATTAAAACCCTAAGAGATAATGTGGAAATGGCTGTAAACCGGGCACGGGAACGCTATGGATTTTACCTCTCTGAGTCTCAGTTTGCAGACATAAAAAGACGGGTGAAGATGGTATTGAGTAATTCCCAGTTAAGACCTTACTTTACTCCTGCAGCGTGCATTCTTAATGAATGTCCACTTTTACTTCATAAGGATAAAATAAAGACCTATCGTGCAGATAGAGTAGTTTTATATAAAAACCAGGTAGTGGTGTTGGACTATAAAACCCAATTCAATCCTGAAAAGGTGCTTGAATACACGAAGCAAATTCAAGGCTATCAATCTCTTTTAAGTAAAATTTTTCCTGAACGTAAGATAGAAGGCTATCTTATATATGTTTTGAAAGAGAAAGTGGATGTAAAAAGAGTGACCGAGTATTAAGACAAGAAAGTGTCAGTGCTAGAAAAAATTATTCCTTAAAATAGGCAATAAGTGTTCTTAGCCAGAATAAACCGGCCAAGATAAGCAAAATAGCCAGGAAGACCAATTTCCATAAGAGCCTATGACCAAATAAATTAGTAAGTAGTCCACTAAAACCATAGCCTGCACCAGCAATTAAAACAGCCCAAATAGGAGCTGAACAGGCATTTAAGAAGACAAATTTTTTATTACTAATTTTTGTCATCCCAAATAAAATGGGTAGGGCAATGCGCAATCCATAAAGGAAACGAGCGAGAGGAACGGTTATCCAATCAGTGTAGGTAAGCCAACGTCTGACCTTTCTCAAATGCCGACGAACATAAAGGAGCCTGAGTGCTTTTACCCTATATTGTCTTCCTATGTAAAACCAGAAGATATCTCCCAAAAAGGCTCCAATGGTGGCGGTTACAATTACTAGAGATAAAGAGAAAAAACCCTCATGGGCTAAATAACCAGCTGCAAAGACGAATGTTTCGCCTTCAACAAAAGCCCCCAAACCTACCGCCACATAGCCTAAATGAAACAAAAGAGTTGTTGTAGCAAAGTTAAGTGTTTTTAGCTTCATCCATTATTTCATCTTTTCAATGTCCTGTAAGAGGTTTTCCCAAGTTTCTTCTGGTAACTCATAAGAGTGGTTTAAACTGGGAAATTCACCTGTTTCTACTTCTTTTTTATAATCCTTAATTGCTGTTTTTATCTGTGTAGCCAGATTGGCATATACCTTGACAAACCGAGGAGTAAACTTTTCAAATATCCCTAAGATATCGTGAATAACTAATACCTGACCATCACAATAAGGACCAGCCCCAATACCAATAGTGGGAATAGATAGTCTCTCGGTAATCAGTTTGGCTAGTTGGTAAGGAATGCATTCCAAAACTATTCCAAAGACACCAGCCGCCTCTAAAGCCAAAGCATCCTCTATAATACGCCTGGCTGATTTAATATCTCTTCCTTGAACTCGGTAACCCCCAAGCTTGGAAATACTTTGTGGAGTAAGTCCTATATGGCCTAACACAGGAATACCTGCATTGACGATTGCTTTTATTTTAGGAACTACTTTTTTCCCACCTTCAAGTTTTACCGCATCACAACCTGCTTTCATAAAAGCACCTGCGTTTCTCACGGCTTCTTCCTCAGAAGCCTGATAGGACATGAAGGGTAAGTCTCCGATCAAAAAGGCCCTGTTAACGCCCCGTTTCACTGCCTTAACATGGTGTAACATTTCTTCCATTGTTACAGGCAGGGTGGATTCATAACCCAAAACAACCATGCCTAAAGAATCACCTACAAGAATAGTATCTATGCCTACCTCATCCATTAGGTGGGCAAAAGGATAGTCATAGGCAGTAAGCATGGTGATTTTTTCGCCCCTTTGCTTTTTGGCCTGAAGGTCTAAGAGGGTTACTTTTTTCATCCTTTTTTCCTTTACGGAGTTTTTATGCCAGGTTTTTAAGTTTGTCAATTGGAGTATTTTACTTTAAGAATGACAAGTGCTTTCCTACTGTTAACTTTCTCCTTAAAGGGGTTTTGGATTTCTATCTATGATGATAAAGGTAGAGGAGTTTCCAAAGCATGGGTTCAATGGATTGCTATAATTCCAGATAAAAAACTGCATGTCCTAGGGGGCATCAAAAGGGCAAGCGGTCATCAGCACATCGTATTCCCTGTGAAGTTGCCAAAGACTCCTGTAATAATAACAAATGCGCAGAAAGAAGGACTTGCTTTAGCAAGTTGTGCTGTTGATAATTCTCCTACAGGTTTTTATCTTGCGATTAGAGATCACAATAATAAACCCGTGAAAGATGCCTGGCTTCTATGGCTTGCAGTTATACCAGGTCCTTGGAATGGTCTTAAAGGTAACGTAGAACTTCGAGATCATGGTTCAACTATTTCCTTATTGCGAGCGTTTGATTACAAGATTTTTAAAATAACTGTGCCTACAAATGACTTTTATCCAGTAAATGTAACTATTATAGTGGACATCAAAGGAGTAATTAACAAAACTGCTTATGCTACACCTGTTGGAGGGTCTGCAGCATATTATGGTGTAAAGGTTATTGCTGGCATAACTGAGGGTAGTGATATCCGGGGTGTAGAGAGGAAACCTGGATACAAAAGAGTAGTATGGCAAAAGGCGTCCGATCCCTTTAAGGATTTTCTAGAAACTGCTGGTTTGACCATAATTAGTGCAGGTGCAGGTTATGCTGTACCAGGGGCAGATGTAATTCTAATTTTAGAATCAATGGGGAAAGAGACTATAGAGGCTGATGAAGTGGTAAACAGAAAATATAAAGTGAAATTTCGTAACATTCGCCTTAAAGGGAACCAAAAATATACTGTTTATGTCTATCTTGAGGGAATTGCTAAGGTAGTGAGTTTAGGATTAGCTAGTGGAGTTTGTGAAATTGATTTTTACTATCACAAACACATATTCCTAATGAAAAAGATAGAATGAAGGTGAGAGGCATCAAATTAGTTGATTATTCCGTTAATTCTCTGTGAAGAGTATCCTCGATTAAGAAATCTTTCCTGTGCCTAACTATATTTTTGGCGGGGCCGACGAGACTCGAACTCGCGACCTCCGGCGTGACAGGCCGGCGTTCTAACCATCTGAACTACGACCCCGCTTTTCTATCCTAACTCCTATGGTGGGCGGAACAGGTTTCGAACCTGTGACCTTCGGCTTGTAAGGCCGACGCTCTCCCACTGAGCTATCCGCCCTCTCATTTGGACCAATTAAAACTAACAAGTTAAATAATTCTTGTCAAGACTGGCCAAGCCAGATAGAATGCAATTTATGTTAAATACAAAATTTATTATAGAGACCTTTGTCTCTATCTTTATTATCGTTGATCCCATTGGCCTGATACCTACTTTTGTAAGTTTAACCACTTCTTATTCCCCCAAAAAGATTACCCGAACAGTGCAGGAGGCAACATTGACTTTGGTTTTTGTGCTTGGAGTATTTACTTTCTGGGGGAACAAGATTTTACACTTTTTTGGTATTACTATTCCGGCCTTTAGAATTGCTGGGGGTGTAGTTATCTTTATGGTTGCCTGGCAAATGCTTCAAGCACAACGGACTAGATTAAAAACTACGCCTGAAGAAGAAGCTTATACTTTGGAACAGGAAGAAATCGGTGTCGTTCCTTTAGGTGTACCTATGTTAGCTGGGCCTGGAGCAATTACAACGGTCCTTGTATTGGTTGGAGATGGAGGATATCTTAAAAAGTTAATAATTTTTAGTGTTATTTTTATTATAGCCTTTATTACTTATTTTATTCTTCGCTGGGCGAGGCAATTAGCCAGGTGGTTGGGACCGACAGGCTTGAATATTTTTACCCGTCT
>JAGHCL010000108.1 GCA_021160485.1 Candidatus Desulfofervidaceae bacterium | reverse complement strand
GTGATATTCATGAAACCATTTTGCTCTTCATACCAGTAGCGCATACCTTCACCGGTATGATGCAAGCTTTTAGCAAAGAAAGAAGGACAATTACCATCCATACTAAACGCAGGTTGTATTCCCAAAAGGCAAACCAAACCAATACACACCCCCAAACCAATTGCTCTTAACCACTTCATCACTACCTACCTCCTTTATAACAAATATTTTAACTACATTTCTGCAAAAAACATTAGAACAAAAGCAAAACAGTGTCAAGAAATAAATAGTCTACTCGTCTCTCATTGACAATATTAAGGGAAGTTGTTAGAAAAGGTGCCATGGATATTTCGGTGGTAGTTCCTGTATATAATGAAGAGGAGTCGCTTCCTCTTCTTTACGAGCGCTTGAAAGCGGTAATGGATACGCTTAAAAATAGCTATGAACTTATTTTTATTGATGACGGAAGCACAGATAAAAGTTGGGAGGTGCTTTCCCGATTACGTGACCAGGATAAGCACTTAAAGATTATTCGTTTCACCCGAAACTTTGGTCAGACAGCGGCTATGGCAGCTGGATTTGCTCAGGCAGAAGGAAAAGTTGTCATTGCCATGGATGCTGATTTACAAAACGACCCCGCAGACATTCCTCTTTTTCTGGCCAAAATAAAAGAAGGCTATGACCTGGTAAGTGGCTGGCGGAAAAACCGCCAAGATGATACTATTAAACGCAAAATTCCCTCACGAATTGCCAACTGGTTAATTGGTAAAATTACCGGCGTAAAAATCCATGATTATGGATGTTCTTTAAAGGCCTATCGTGCTTGGGTGGTAAAAAATCTCAGTCTTTACGGCGAAATGCACCGTTTCATTCCAGCTCTAGCGGCTTTAATTGGAGCAAAGATTACAGAAATTCCGGTTAGACATCACCCACGGCAGTTTGGAAAAACAAAATATGGTCTTTCCCGGACGTTTAAAGTTATTCTTGATTTAATCACGGTCAAGTTTTTACTCAGTTATTCTACCAAGCCCCTTCATTTCTTCGGCTTACCAGGAATGGCGTCTACTCTCATTGGCGTGGCTATTTGTTTTTATTTAACCTGTTTAAAGTTTTTTTATCATGTTCATCTGGCTGGCCGCCCGCTTTTACTTTTGGGAATCTTACTCATTTTTATTGGTATTCAGTTCATCAGTCTTGGGTTGATTGCCGAGTTAATTATCCGTACCTATCACGAGACTCAAAAAAAGCCTATATATGTCATTAGGGAAATGAAATAATGCGTTATTATCCTGTTTTTTTAGACCTTAACGGAAAAAATTGTTTGGTTGTAGGGGGAGGGCAGGTGGCCTGGCGCAAAGTTCAGCGCCTTTTGACCTGTGGTGCTAAAGTGTATCTGGTAGCAAAAGAAGTCTTGCCTGATTTACAAAAAGCTATTAATGACCAAAGGGTTGTTTATCTCGGAACTGAGTATAAACAGGAATTTTTGCAAAATACGTTTCTAGTCATTGGGGCCACGGATGATGAAGCCCTTAATGCCCGTTTAAGCAAAGAGGCGAATGAAGCCAACATTCTATGTAACATTGTTGACCAGCCAGAAAAATGTAATTTTATTGTTCCTTCTTTAGTAGTTAAAGGAGATTTAATTATTGCCATTTCTACTGGGGGGAAAAGTCCTGCTTTGGCAAAAAGATTGCGTTTAGAAATGGATAAGCAATTTGGAGAAGAATATACCGTCTTTCTTAATCTGCTAGGCAGATTGCGGGAAATGATCAAAAAACAGATAGAGGGACAAAAAGAGCGTCAGGTCATTTTTGAAAAACTCGTTTACTCTGATTTAATTAATTATATTAAAAATAAAGACTGGCAAGCGGTAAAACAGTGTTTGAAAGAGATAATAGGGAAATATTTTAAAGAAACAGAGCTTGAGACATTGTCAAAGGATTCTCTTTTATAGTATAAAAAACCTATGTACTCTTTTTATCAGTTAGCGTTAGTAGGTTATATCTTCAGTTTGGTCTTTTTCTTTATTAACCTGTTTTCTGCGAGAGAGTTTGTCCGGCGTATAGCTACCTTTGCCCTTTTAGGCAGCTTCGTCGTCCATACCGTTGGATTTATATTAAATTGGGCTCAATATGGACATTTTCCTATTTTGGGAATAAAAAGTTCCCTTTCTTTTGTTGCCTGGTTATTGGCTTTGATATATCTTATTCTTTTCCTTCGCTTTGGTCTGACCATTTTGGGAACTTTTTTCACTCCTCTTATTGTGTTACTTATGCTTATTTCCCGGATTGTACCAGGATTGGCTGAGCCTCCTCCCAATGTGTTTAAAAGCTTCTGGCTCAGCCTCCATATTGGGCTTAGCCTGATTGGAGACGGATTACTGGCCGTGGCCTTTTGTGCGGGCATAATGTATCTCGTTCAGGAAAGACAGATTAAGAGAAAAAAATTAACCGGCATCCTTCAACGCTTGCCTTCTCTTTCCTTTCTGGATACCCTTAATTACCATGCCTTGATATTGGGATTTATGATGCTTACTTTAGGTTTGCTGACAGGGGCTTTGTATGCACAATGGATAAAAGGCCGTTTCTGGAACTGGGATCCCAAAGAAGTTTGGTCAGTCATTACCTGGCTGGTGTATGCGGTTTTAATCCACCAACGGTTGACAGTAGGGTGGCGTGGCCGGCAAGCAGCATGGTTATCTATCATTGGGTTTTGTTTCCTGCTTTTTACCTTTTTAGGCGTCAATTACCTTTTACATAGCTATCATCGGTTTGGATAAGAAAGATGGATACGACCATTGTTTTAATTGGGGTTAATCACAAAACTGCACCAGTAGAAATAAGAGAGAAATTGGGTGCAAGCAAAAATGCTGAGGAGATTTTATTGCATTTAACCCAGTTTTCTCCTCTAAAAGAAATCCTATTTTTGTCCACCTGTAACCGTGTGGAAATCCTGTTTACAAGCAGGATGCCTAAATCAGGCATAGAAATGGTAAAAAAATTCCTGGCAGAATTTAATCAAGTGCCATTAAGTCAGTTTGAAAGTTCTCTTTATATCTACCAGCAGGCAGAAGCGGTGCAACACCTTTTTCGGGTAGCTTCTTCATTGGATTCTATGGTCGTAGGAGAGCCCCAAATCTTGGGCCAAATCAAAGACGCTTACCGCTTGGCCTTAAAACACCGGACTGCTGGTCCCATCTTAAATCGTCTTTTACATAAGGCCTTTTCTGTCGCTAAACGTATTCGTACTGAAACAAAACTGGCCCATCACGCTGTTTCTGTAAGTTATGCTGCTGTAGAAATGGCCAAAAAGATTTTTGGCCATTTAGAAGATAAAAAAATCCTGCTCATTGGTGCAGGAGAAATGGCAGAACTAGCCGTGCAGCATCTTTTGAATAATGGCGTAGAAAGTATTACCGTAGCCAATCGCACTTTGGAGAGAGCAATAGAGCTAGCAGAGAGATTTAAAGGGAAACCCATCTCCTTTGAAGAAAGAATAGAAGCGTTGGGAACAGTAGATATTGTTATTAGTTCTACTGGTGCCTCCCATTTTGTCATTCATTATGAAGATGTGAAACAAGTAATGCGGAAGCGGCGGCACAAACCTATATTTTTTATAGACATTGCTGTTCCTCGAGATATAGACCCAGAAATCAATCAGCTGGATAATGCTTATGTATACGATATAGATGATTTACAAAGTGTTGTAGAACTGAATAGAGCTAAGCGAGAAAAAGAAGCCAGGAAGGCTGAGCGTATTGTGGAAGAAGAAACAATTAAATTTCAACGCTGGTTAGAAACATTAGATGTTGTTCCAACAATTATTGCCTTAAAACATAAGCTTGAAGAAATAAGACATAAAGAATTAAATAAAACCTTTAGTCACTTAAAACACCTCTCAGAAGAGGATAAAAAGGCCATTTATATCATGACTGAGGCTATGATAAAAAAGATTTTACATGATCCCATTAAATTTTTGAAACAAAAAGAAGACAGGGAAAAAATAGAGGTTTACCTAGACATTACCCGTCGCCTATTTAACCTAGATGCGTCTGAAGAGATGCAGGATAGAGGGTATCATAGCAAGAAGTAAAGCACTACCGCCGAACACAAAGGAACAGAGATAGCATCGTCAATCGGAGAGAACAACTCGGCCAGGGTGGCAACAAGGGCACCTAATATGGCTATTTTAAAAGGAAAAAATAAATTTCCTATACTTAAACAGACCAAAAAATTGGCCAATGACCCTCCAAGACTCTTTTGTCGCCAGATGTGAATAAGAGGAAAGTAATGCCCGACAATAGCAGCAATTGGGTCGCCCAGGGTAAGATAAAATATGGCACAAGTAGCTATCTTTTTAGGGAAGAAGAAAAGTGTTAAACTGGTTGCTAAAAAATAATAAGTGCTACCAGTGAGGGAGTGTCTTTCTTTCTCTTTGACGAGAATGCCAAAATGGGTTAAAAACCAATTATTGAAAGGCGTATATATAAGCCGTAGGGTATCTAAAAAACCAACGCACAGAAAAATGATAAAGATAACAAAAGCAGCTTGTTTTGCAGAAAGGTCAGAAAAGTAGTAAATTAAAGGAATAAGACTTCCCAGTAAGTGCCATGTTTTACGTAACCACAGATGCATGGAGAGAATTTAATAGATTTAAGCACAAAAGTCAAAATTAGGAGTTAAATATGACAAAAAGCCTTACCTTTTATGCTATTTTGATTTTATTTATTCTTACTGCCTGTGGTCCTAAAAGTCTCTCTTTGAAGAACAAACTATCCAGTCCTGCCCATCACGTAGAAGTGGGCATGGTGCTTTTTGAAAAGGATAAGCTCGCTGAAGCAGCTAGAGAGTTTCAATTGGCCTTGGAGATGGAGCCAAAATTGGGGAAAGCACATATAGGTTTGGCCCTCGTAGAAGCTAAGCGAGGAAATAAAAAAAAGGCATGGCAGGAAATAGAAAAAGCTGAAGCGCTGGTTAAAGATAAAGCTGACGAAGTTTCTGTTAATATCGGGAAAATCCGCCTTGTATACTTGCTTTTCTCGCCTGAAGATTTACCTCTAGCGGAAGAGGTCTTTACCAAAATAATGGCAATTAAGCCAGGAAACGCTCAGGCTTGCTTTTATATGGCCCTGGTTTACGAGAGAGCATTTCTTTTTGACAAAGCCCTTTCTCTTCTAGATCGGGTCTTGAAATCAGAAAATACCTATGTGCTTCAAGCGTATAATGAAATTGACAAACTTACTAAAATTAAACAGGCACATCCAGTCAGTGATATTGGCAAAGAAATTGGGTTAAAAGATGCCATCACGCGTGCTGACATGGCTGCTTTGTTAGTGCACGAACTCCACTTACCCGAGCTTTTAGAAGTGCCTCATTCTCCCTTGCCTGTAATTAGAGACATCGGAACCGAGCCCTTTGCTGAAGAAATTACAGCTATCGTTCCCCTCCAGCTGCGGGAACTTTCGGCAACAGTGGATGGTTATTTTGATCCCCAGTTAAAAATTACCAAGGCCTCTCTTTGCGAAATTTTAGAGGATATCTTAGTAAGAATTCTTGGAGATAACACTTTGAGACATCGTTTTAAAAAAGTGCGTTCGCCATATAAAGACTTAGACCCCAAAGCTCCCTATTACAATGCTTGCATTTTAGGATTGGTGAAGGGATTTGTAACTCCTCAGGATTATTTAAACAAAGAATTTGGGCCGTTAAGTCCTGTAAGCGGCGCAGACGTTTTACTTGGACTAAAGCGCCTGCGCGAAGAGGCAAAAATCATTTAGGAATCTCTGTGCCAGCTAACACTGGCAAATTTTGCTCCTTCTGAATATTTTATTTCCAATTTTCCTTTATGTGCCCGTCCGACGGCTTCACCTACTCGGCGGGCAAGGTGGTCATCGGTAAAATTGAATATAAGTTTACCGTCTTCCTCCTCTATGTTAATGAGTCTTTTTAAGGGCGAACGTTTTTTTTCTTCTTCTATAATATTGTTTGCCAAGTTTAAAATCTCTTCTTTGTGTTCTGCTAGGTAGGTTCCTGAAAGCACAACAATTCCGGCCGGATAGTTATCCCGCACACGTCGGCAAGCAGGACACAGAATTTTCTCACCACTTAAACCTTTCTTTTTCTCTTCTTCTGTGGGCCAAATCCAGCGGCCGTCTTTATAAATTGCTCCACAGGCAGAGCAAATTACACCTTCAGGATATTTTTTATCTTCATAATAAGGGTCATGGATTTTTTCCTGAATTAAACGATTTTTTCTTTCTCTGCGCATCCTTTCCTCCTTTTAAATCATAGTCCACTGATTAATTTTTAGTGAACTGTTTCTCTTTTTATTTCCTGGTTCCAAAGATAAACCCTCACAGGCGAAGCTTAGGTCTTGGTTTTGTGGGGAACCTTGACCGCAAAAGTTAGGCCTGTGATAGAATAAAATGGAAAATTGTGAAATTTTCCTAGTTTCACTCACCATTCACTAGTCACCAATCGCTATTTACTACCCACCATCATCTTCGCATACAGCAAGTATTCTTGATTGCCTTTTGTACCTAAAATAGGGGAGGGGATTACTCCTTTCACTTCAAATCCCAGCCTTTCACAAAAATCACTTATTTCCTTTACCACCTGCTGTCGCTTGTTTTCATCCCTGACAATACCGCCTTTTCCTACTTCACCCTTTCCCACTTCAAACTGGGGTTTAATCAAGGCAATTAACTCTCCTCTAGATTTCAAAAATTCTTTCCCCTTAGGAATTACCTTCCTCAAAGAAATAAAAGAAACATCTATTGTGATTATGTCTATTGGTTCTGGAATAGCCTCTCTTGGTAGATACCGAATGTTTTGACGTTCAATAGGGATAACTCGTTTATCCTGACGCAATTGCCAGTCCAAAAGCCCATAGCCTACATCAATGGCATAGACCTTTTTTGCTCCATGCTGTAAGAGGCAGTCGGTAAACCCTCCCGTAGAAGCACCTATATCCATTGCTACTTTATTGGTAAGCACGATCTGGAAGGTTTGCAAGGCAGCCTCTAATTTAAGTCCTCCCCGACTGACATAAGGATGGTCTGGGGTCTTTAATTCAATAGGAGCATTTATATCTACCTGCGCACCTGCTTTATCTACTCGCTGCCCAGCCACCCATACTTGACCACTAAGAATAAGGGCTTTGGCACGTTCACGACTGCGAACTAAACCTCTGTCTAAAAGTAATTTGTCTAATCTTACTTTTTGTGCCATATTTTAAGAAAGTTTGCTTTACAATTGAATAAATACCCTCAGCATTTAACCCATAGCGCTTACGGAGGAAATTCTGGGGGCCATGTTCAATAAATTGGTCAGGTAAGCCTATCTTAATCACGGGTGTGTTGATATTCAATGTTCCAAATAATTCTACTACAGCACTACCAAAACCTCCAGCGAGGGCATTTTCTTCTATTGTAATTACAACCCTGTGTCTAGGTGCCATTTTTTGCAAAAGGGTTTTATCTAAAGGTTTAACAAATTTGGCGTTAACAAGCGTAGGATAAAAGCCTTCTTTTTGTAAATGTTTTACGGCTTCTAACGCTGATGCTACGGGTTGGCCAATGGCTAGAATCAAAATGTCTTCTCCTTCAATAAGGACTTTTGCTTCACCTATAGGGAGAGTTTTTAACGGACTTTCTAAAGAGACTCCCAGGGCTTGCCCTCTAGGGTAACGGATGGCGATAGGGCCTTCATATTCCAAAGCCGTTTTAAGCATATGTCTGAGCTCATTTTCATCCTTAGGTGCCATAACCACTATATTGGGAATGATTCTCAAGTAAGACAAATCAAACATGCCATGGTGAGTAGGGCCGTCTTCACCTACTATGCCTGCTCTGTCTAGAGCAAATACTACTGGCAATCTTTGTAGGCAGACGTCATGAATAATTTGATCAAAGGCACGTTGTAAAAATGTAGAGTAAATGGCTACAACAGGTCGTAGACCTTCTGCCGCCATTCCGGCGGCTAGAGTCACAGCATGTTCTTCAGCAATGCCCACATCAAAAAAACGGTCAGGGAAGCGATCCCGCATTAAAACCAGACCTGTACCTTCAGGCATTGCAGCGGTAATGCCCACAATCCGTTTGTCTTCGGCTGCCAGTTCCACAAGGGTTTCAGCAAAGACTTGGGTGTAAGTTAGTGGCTGGTGATTGGTGGCTGATAATTGGTGGCTAGTATCCTCTTTTTCTAAGTTAAACTTTCCAATGCCATGAAAGGTAGTAGGGTCTTTTTCGGCTGGTTTATATCCCTTTCCTTTTATAGTTAGAACATGCACTAGAACAGGAACATCTAATTCTTTTATATGTTCAAAGGTTTCAATCAATTTTTTTAAATCATGCCCATCTATAGGACCAATGTAATCAAAGCGTAAAGAGAGAAAGAGCATGCCTGGAGTAAAAAGGGTCATCAACGAATCTTCACTCCTTTTAGCCAATTGAATTAAATTTTCACCTCCAGGTAAAGAAGAAAGGAAACGTTCCACTTCTCTTTTAAACTGCCTAAAGCTACGGCTGGTTAACTTGCGACTGAGAAAACGAGAAAGTGCTCCCACATTAGGAGAGATAGACAT
>JAGHCL010000207.1 GCA_021160485.1 Candidatus Desulfofervidaceae bacterium | reverse complement strand
ATAGTAAACCCAAAATTTTAAATTCTACCGGTTAATATAGTAATTGCAGTCTTTTGTTTAATAAAAAGAAAGGTAAAACCTAGGGAAAAGAGCTTGATTTTTTTCTTGACACCCCTAGATAACAGTGCTATTTTCAGTATAGCTCATGCTTCGGTTGTGTGTTACAGCTATATTTATATATTTTTTTGTTTTTTCAGCAGTAGTCTTCGCATATGACCCTGGTATTACAGATACACAGATAGTAATAGGCACTTCTGCCGCCTTAACTGGACATGCCGCTTTTTTAGGCAAAAATATAGTCTATGGACTTCGCACTTATTTTAACTATATCAACGATAGAGGTGGAATTTATGGTCGTAAAATTGTTCATATCGCTTATGACGATGATTATAATCCACCCCTTATGATCAGCAATGTAAGGCGTCTAATCCATAAAGACCATATTTTTGCTTTAATGGGTTTGGTTGGCACCCCTACAACGCTGGCTGTTCTTAAAATTGTGGAAGAAAGCAAAATTCCCTTGCTATGTCCCTTTACTGGAGCCCAGCAACTCCGCTATCCGTTTAAAAAGTATGTGATAAATTTGCGGGCTAGCTATTGGGATGAATGTGCAGCCGCGGTAGATTATTTTGTTAAACATGGGAAGCGGCGCTTTGCTGTCTTTTATCAACAGGATGCCTACGGTCTTAACGGAAGACAGGGAGTAGATCGTCGGCTAATAAAATACGACCTCAGACTAGTAGGAGAGGCCACTTATACCCGAGGTTGTACGGATGTGCGAAAGCAGGTAGCCATGCTTAAACAATTCAATCCAGATGCTATTGCCATGATTGGCACTTATGATGCGTGTGCAGCCTTCATTAAAGAAGCTGTCAACCAGGGGATGGGGAATGTCTGGTTTTTCAATGTCTCTTTTGTGGGTAGTGATAAACTGGCCGCTTTGCTCAAAGACACAAAAGCAACTGTGTTTGTTACACAGGTAGTACCCTTTCCTACTGATAACTCGTTACCAGCCGTGAGAGAATATCAAGAATTATTAAACATTTACTTCCCAAGAGTGAAACCTAACTTTACCTGTCTTGAAGGTTTTTTAGATGCCAAGTTGTTTGTAGAAGCCTTAAAAAGAGCAGGGCCTGCTCTTACCCGGGAGAATCTCATCAAGGCTATTGAAAGTATGCATAACCTTGATCTTGGTATTGGTGAAAAGGTCAATTTTGGCTCTGCTGATCATCAAGGATTAAGTAAAGTATATATAACTCAGATAAAACATGGTCAAATTATTCCTGTCTCGGATTAAAAGCCTTTTTCAGCTTAGAAGCCCTTTCCGGTTTACACGGGTCTTTGCAATTAAGATGTTTCCTTTGTCTTTACTGGTTGGTCTCTTTATTTGTGTAGCTATTCCTTCCAGTTATTATTTCATCAGGACAGAAGACTTAAAAAAACAAGCTGCAGTGCATGCCGATTATCTAGCTTCCATTTTTAAAGAAGTGGTAGAAACTACCCCGGAAACTTGGGAAAAAGGAATTAAATCTTACATTTCCCGCACTAATATTGCCTTCGTGAAAATATTTGACCGTAACCATAATCTAGTTTCAGAGATATCCTCAGCCTCTTTTTCTCGTCCTAGCTCGCTGGTAACAGCGGAACGAGAGGCCCTTTACGCAGGAAAAACCTACGCCTTCGTTTTGGTAGGCATTTCTCTGAAAGAAACAAAAGCAGAAACTTTTAGATTATTAGTCTATTCCTCGTTGGCCGGAACCTTTATAGGTATTTTCCTTTTTCTCCTTCCAGTCTTGGAAATTTACCAGGTGGAAGAGAAAGTAAATGAATCTAGGCAGCAATTATTAGAAGAACAAGAAAAATTAAAATTTTCTGAAGAAAAATACAGGGCCTTATTTGAATTCGCCCCTGATGGTATCGTCATCTCAACTACTAGTGGGAGAATTGTTTCTTGGAACCAATCTTTTTTAGATATGTTCAATTTAGATAAAAAGAAAATCCCACAACTCAATATGGAAAACCTGTATGCAAATCCTAAAACAAGAAATAAAATAATGGCTGAACTTCACAAGCAGGGATATGTACAAAATAAAGAAATTGTTTTAAAAAGAACTGACGGAACAGAAATGCCTGCCTTAGTCTCATTGAAGTTGATAAGCTGTCGTTTAATAGCTGATGAAGTGTGCACAGAAGATAATCACCAGATGCTAATTGAAAACATCATTAGGGATATCAGTGAACAGAAAAAAATAGAACAACAGCTCATTCAGGCGCAAAAAATGGAAAGCATTGGTGTCTTGGCAGGAGGTGTTGCCCACGATTTTAACAACCTTCTAGCAGGTATTTTGGGATATGCAAATCTAATTAAAGTGGAAGTCAGTGAAGATACTTCTCTTTACCGGTATGCAGAAGTAATTGAGCGTTCAGCCACACGGGCTTCTGAATTGACGCAAAAGCTATTGGCATTTGCTCGTGGTGGTAAATACAAGGTAGAAGTAATAAATCTAAACGAAATTGTTGAGGAAGTGGTGGCCCTTTTAAGTCGGACTATTGAAAAAACCATTGCCATCCACAGGGAGCTTGCTTCTGACTTATTTCTAGTAGAGGTAGATCCTTCTCAGATGACTCAGACTTTACTTAACATTTGCATCAATTCCCGAGATGCAATGCCCAATGGTGGCACTTTAACAATCAAGACTTTTAATACTTATTTAGAAGAAAGGTTTTTCCCCACCGGTGATCGTAGTAGACCCGGGAATTATGTAGCCGTTTCGGTAAGTGATACGGGAACAGGTATGGATGAAGCTACAAAGCAGCGCATTTTTGAACCTTTCTTTACAACAAAAGAAAAGGGAAAAGGGACAGGATTAGGTCTTTCTATGGTCTATGGTATTGTAAGAAATCATGATGGGTATATAGATGTGAAAAGCAGGCTAGGTCAAGGCACCACCTTCATCATTTATCTACCAGCAGCAGAAAAAAAAGAACAAAGACAAATTGAGAAGGAAGAAGTTGAAATCTTAGGAGGAAGTGAAACAATTTTATTAATAGATGACGAAGAAGTAGTTCGCAATTTGGTTAAAGATATTCTAGAAGGGAACGGTTATAAGGTCTTGCTAGCAAAAGACGGTGAAGAAGGTCTCTCTGTCTATCAAGCTTGCAAAGATCAAATTAATTTGGTGCTTTTAGATATGATTATGCCTAAAAAAAGTGGAACAGAAGTCTTTAAGACACTCAAGTCCGTCAACCCAAACGTAAAGGTGTTGCTTGTTACTGGATACAGTCTTAATGAACAGGCCCAGGCGATACTTCATAACGGAGCATTAGGCTTTATTCAGAAACCCTATCAAGTCAAAGAACTTCTGAAAACTATCAGAAAGGTCTTAGATAAAAAATAGAAAACCTCGAGTCTCGCTTAGGTCCTTGACAGGAAGAAAAAATTAAGTTTAAAATGCAACTGCTCAATCCGAAGTGGGCCGTTGGCTCAACTGGCAGAGCAACGGACTCTTAATCCGTAGGTT